>DATLNN010000332.1:0-14143 GCA_035536695.1 Pyrinomonadaceae bacterium
CCTTAATTAATTAAGTTTGATAGAATAACTTTTTGCTGCCGCTTGCGGTCGTAACCGGTAAGCTTTAGCACTCGTCGTACAAGAGTGCTAGTATAGGGAACTGCCTCGTGGTTGTCAAGGTATAATAGAAAATTTAGAAAAGTTGATAATGCCAGACTCAACTTCGCAATAATTCTTGCCTCAGTCATGCACATATCCGAGATAAACATCTACCCGGTCAAGTCGCTGAAAGGCATAAGCGTTCAGGCGTCTCTCGTCGAGCCGAAAGGGCTGGAGCTTGACCGTCGTTGGATCATTGTCGATGTCAGCGGTAAGTTCCTGACGCAGCGCGAGCTTCCGCGAATGGCGACAATCAATGTTGCCCGGTTTGGCAACGGCATTGTGGTGACGGCCGCGGGCCGGGGCCAGTTGAGGGTGGACCCGATCGCAACGGGCGAACGGGTGAGCACCGAAGTCTGGGGCAGACCGGGAGATGCCTTTCCCTATGACGCCGAGACGAACCAATGGCTCAGTCAGGTTTTGGGGACTGAAGTCGAGCTCCGTTACATGCCGGACGACGCGGCACGGCCGGTCCGGCCGCCTTTCGATAACAACGGGAGTGTCACGGGATTTGCGGATGGGTATCCGCTGCTGCTGATTGGCGAGGCGTCGCTGACCGATCTGAACGGGCGAATTGACGAAAATGGAGACGACGGCGTCCGCGCTGAGGTGCCGATGAACCGGTTTAGGCCGAACATCGTCGTCGCCGGAGCAGATCCGTTCTCCGAGGACAGCTGGTCGCGGATCAGGGTTGGCGAGGCCGTTTTTCGCTCGACGAAGCCCTGCGATCGCTGCATCATGACGACGGTCGATCAGGCGAAGGGCGAATTCGCCGGCAAAGAGCCGCTCAGGACCCTTGCCACTTATCGAAAGGCCAGCCAGGTCATTCCAGACCGATACGAGTCTTATATCTTACCCGCAAACTCGGTCCTTTTCGGACAGAACCTTATCCCCGAAACGCCCGGCGTGACGATCCAAGTTGGCGATGCCGTAGAGGTCATCGAACGATATTGATCCGATGCTGAAGATCGACGTCCACACGCATATCCTGCCGCGCGACATCCCTAAATGGAAGGAACGGTTCGGCTACGGCGGGTTTATCACGCTTGATCATTATGAGCTGTGTTGTGCGCGGATGCTGCGCGACGATGGAACGGCTTTTCGGGACGTAAATGAAAATTGCTGGAGCGCAGAAAAACGTATAGAAGAATGCGACGCGGCGGGGATCGATGTCCAGGTGCTCTCAACCGTTCCGGTCATGTTCAGCTATTGGGCCAAAGCGGTTGATGGCGCGGAGGTTGCGAAGTTTCTCAATGACGGGATCGCTGCCATCGGCGGTGAGTTTCCCCGTCGGTTTGTCGGGCTAGGCACCGTGCCGATGCAGGATACGAGGCTTGCGATCGCGGAACTTGAGCGATGCAAACGGATCGGTCTTGCGGGCGTGCAGATCGGCACCAATGTCAACCAGTTAAACCTTAGCGAGCCGCAGTTTTTTGATTTTTTTGCGGCGTGTTCTGAATACGGAATGGCCGTCTTCGTCCATCCGTGGGACATGATGGGCGAGGGGGAGATGCAAAAATACTGGTTGCCATGGCTTGTCGGGATGCCGGCCGAGGTCTCGAGAGCGATCTGCTCGCTAATTTTTTCCGGAATGCTTGAACGTTTGCCTGATCTCCGTATCTGTTTTGCACACGGGGGAGGCTCGTTTCCTGCAACGCTTGGCCGCATCGACCACGGATTCAACGTCCGCCCCGATCTGTGTGCGGTCGACAATCCGCACAGCCCGCGGCGGTATCTGAGCCGAATGTATTTTGACTCGCTGGTGCACGAGCCCGCTACACTGGATTTCTTGTTAAAGTTGGTGGGAGCCGATCAGGTGATGCTCGGTACGGATTATCCGTTTCCCCTGGGCGAACTCGAGCCGGGGAGGCTAATCGAATCGGCCGGCTACGACGATTCGGTGAAGGAGATGCTGCTCAACGGAGCGGCGTTGAATTGGTTAGATCTGGATAGGGAACTATTTGTGTAATAAACAACTCCTTTCTAGCCCAGCTAAAATAATGAATAGGATGATGGGCGCGGCCCTGGACCAAACAGATCCACTTCGTGATATCGCGGATCGGTTTCATTTCCCTGAGACCGCCGACGGCAACCGTCCGATCTATTTCACGGGAAATTCGCTCGGACTGATGCCGAAAAAGGCGCGCGAGTACGTTAACCAAGAGCTTGAGGATTGGTCACGGTTTGCCGTTGAGGGCCACTTTCACGCCCGGCACCCGTGGCTGCCGTATCACGAATTTTTGACCGAGCAGATGGCAAATGTGATCGGCGCGATGCCGATCGAGACCGTAGTGATGAATTCGCTGACGATTAATCTGCACCTATTGATGGTCTCGTTCTTCAAACCGACTCGGGAACGGTCGTTTGTGATGATCGAAAAAGGAGCGTTTCCATCCGATCAGTATGCGGTGGAATCACAAATGCGTTGTCACGGTCTCGATCCCAGAAAGTTCTTGATCGAACTCACACCACGCGAGAGCGAGGCGACACTGCGGACCGAGGATATTGTCGCGAAGATCGAAAAATACAATGGGCAGATCGCGATGATCATGCTTGGCGTTGTTAATTATTACACGGGGCAGGCGTTTGACATGGAGGCAATAACTGCGGCCGGGCATAAGGCGGGTGCGATGGTCGGGTTTGACCTGGCACATGCGGCTGGGAACATTCTGCTGAAGCTGCACGACTGGGATGTCGACTTTGCTGTTTGGTGCTCGTATAAATATCTTAACGCCGGGCCCGGGGCCGTCGGTGGCGCGTTTGTCCACGAGCGGCACGCGCGTTCGTTCGACCTGTGCCGTTTAGCGGGATGGTGGGGACATGACAAAGAAACGAGATTTTTGATGGGGGCTGAATTCAAACCGCTGGCTGGAGCCGAAGGTTGGCAGGTATCAAATCCGCCCATCTTGCAAATGGCTGCTCTCCGCGCGTCACTCGAGATTTTTGAAGAGGTCGGCATGGCGGTGCTCCGCGAGAAAAGCGAGAAGCTAACCGGATATCTCGAATCGCTGCTCGATGACATCGCCGGAGATCGCATCTCGGTCATCACGCCGCGCGATCCGGCGCATCGAGGATGCCAGCTTTCGATCCGAGTAAAGGGCGGCGACAAGTCGTTGCACGAGCGTCTCGTCGCACGCGGTGTCTTCGCCGACTGGCGTGAGCCCGATGTTATCCGCGTGGCACCGGTGCCCCTGTACAATTCCTTCACAGATGTCCGCCGGTTCGCTAGGATCCTGGCGGATTGCATTTGACAGCTGCGGTGCAGGCCCGAGAAGGAAAACCACTTAAGATGAACGGGACCCAAAACGATCTGAAGACCGCCATCTTATTCAATGATGAAGACCTGGAGGCGAACAAACTCGGCCGTTTGACGGAACAACAGAGGCGGAATATGGAGTTTGAGGCGGGGCAAGTTGCAGTCGTTTCAACGAAGTTCGCTTGGATCGCATGGGTCCTGGTAGCCGTTTTTGTTTTCGCCATATTCGCGGTGGGCGTGCCTGCTCAGCTCGGCTCTCCAACTTCGCGGCCGGCGAAGGATGGCGATCCGCTGCGGTGGGCCGTGCTAGCGATGGGCAGCGCAACCCTTGTCGCGGCCCTTTTTGCGACGTTTTCCGTCTTTCTTGCCCGCAACGCCCGACGAAACGCGCGGAGCGATCTTCAGGTGCATCATGTGCGCGGCACAGCTACAAAATCACATGTCCCGGATGAATTTGGATATGTCTTGTCTATAGGCAACTGCGAATTCGTATTCGGCGATGGGGATGATGTGGTTTACAAGGTCTTCGAGGAGGGGGGAACGTACTCGGTTCACTATGTGTTTAACACAACAAATCTCATCGTTTCAGCCGAGCGGGAGTGACGGTCTCTCAGACCGGCACGCACAAAGCAATGCATTTTGTGACCCATCCATTTAGACACCACCCGCGGCAATTGCCGGGCGCCAATGACTAATGTTGCCATCATCGGAGCGGGTCTTGCGGGTTCCCTGCTCGCGATATATCTCGCGAAGCGCGGCATCGAGGTCGACATTTACGAATCTCGTGGCGACATGCGACTCGAGAAGGTCGCCGCCGGGCGGTCGATCAACCTCGCTCTGTCCGATCGGGGCATCGCGGCGCTGCGCCAGGTCGGCATGGACGAGTACATGCTGGCCGAAGCTGTGCCGATGTTTGGGCGGATGATCCACTCGGTTTCCGGCGAAAAAAAGTTGCTTCCATATAGTGGGCGTGCAGGCGAGTATATAAATTCGGTCTCCCGGGCCGGGTTGAATGTCGCCCTTATAAACAAAGCGGACATGTATGCGGGCGTTCGATTTCATTTTAACTATCGCTGTACTGATTTCGATTGTTCGTCGGGTGCGGCCAGATTTTCAAACGGACAGACGGTCAAATCCGACACTCTGATCGCCGCCGACGGTGCGGGCTCGGCTATCAGGAACGCGATGCTGTATGGCGGCATTGAGCGATTCGATTTTTCCCAGGATTGGCTGGAGCACGGTTACAAAGAGCTGCATATTCCTCGAGGTCGCGACGGCGGGTTTTTGCTTGAAAAGAATGCCCTTCACATCTGGCCACGGCATCAATTCATGATGATCGCGCTGCCAAATTTTGACGGCAGTTTTACCTGTACGCTGTTCCTGGCTCATTCGGGCAGAAAGGCGAGTGTAAACGAGCGTGCGGACGGCGAAAAGCACACGTTGGTTAACACTCCCGTTTCTGCCACTGATCTCTTACCCTGTTTCGACGAGTTGACCACCGAAGCCGCAGTCATGGATTTTTTCAACCGCGAGTTTTCTGATGCCGTTCCGCTGATGCCAACCCTTGCCGGGGATTTCTTTCAGAACCCGACCGGCAATCTCGGCACGATCAAGTGTTTTCCATGGTATATCGGCGGAAAGGCTCTCTTGCTGGGGGACTCTGCCCACGCCGTCGTCCCGTTCTATGGCCAGGGTATGAACTGCGCGTTCGAGGATGTTCGCGTGCTCGATACGCTCCTTGAGAATTACGGGACAGATTGGGAAAAGATCTACGAGAAGTACGGCCGGCTGCGAAAGCCCAACACCGATGCGATCGCCGAAATGGCCGAGGAAAACTTCTATGAAATGCGCGACGCCGTCGCTGATCAGGTCTTTGTCAGAAAAAGGGAGCTTGAAACCCGGCTCGAGCAAACCTATCCGGATTATTTCTCAAAATACTCGATGGTGACGTTTCGCGAGGACCTGCCATACTTAGTCGCTAAAGAAAGGGGAAAAGCACAGGACAACTTGTTGATGGGGATCTGCGCGGAGGTCGAGAGCGTGGCCGAATTAGACCTGGACAACGTGATGGCGCGGCTAAGAACGGAGCCGATATCCCTTTCAATGAAATCAACGATCACAATCGATGGCCGCGACTACGAAGTTGATCTGAGCTCGCCGATCGACATCTCGATCCCCCTTCGATTTAACGGCCCGCAGCCGAATGCTTACGGTGTCGAATCGGCATCCTCAAAGCCTTGCAGGGCAGGCGATCTGGTCGGCGACACGCGTCTTGGCGGTAGTGTTAATTTTGAGCAATATACGTTTATTCCGCATTGCAACGGCACGCATACTGAATGCGTGGGCCATATCACGCACGAGAGGATCGCTGTGCGGGATTGTTTGCACGACGTACTGATGCCGGCGGTACTGGTGTCAGTCCGACCGCTGCAGGTCGGCGGCGATTCGTTGATAACGACAGATGTGCTCCGAGCCTCTCTGCCACCCTCTTACGCGGGCGGTTGTGCCTTGATCGTTCGGACATTGCCAAATGATGATGGCAAATTAACCGCCGAGTATGCGAACATCATTCCGCCCTATTTTGCGAGTGAAGCGGTGGCGTTCATTGTCGACCAAGGCCTTAAGCACCTACTCGTCGATATTCCCTCGGTCGACCGCATTTTCGACGAAGGGAAGCTGCTGAACCACAGGCTTTTTTGGAATGTCGCGCCTGGCAGCTTCGAAGCAGCGGACGCTGCGCGCCGGCACAGCACGATAACGGAGCTTGTCTATGTCCCAAACGAGATCGAAGACGGCGAATACCTGTTGAACCTTCAGATCGCGCCTTTTGCCGCAGACGCGAGCCCAAGCCGGCCGGTACTTTTCAAAACAAGTTAGCTTTGCGGTTCAAATCGCCGAAGCATCATCTCTGATCGCGTCATTCGATCTACCCGCCGCCAGCAGTCTTATTTTATTGCGCGCTCAATTGCCGCCTTCAACTCAGGGTATTTGAAATCGAAACCGGCATCCATCAGCCGTTTTGGCAAGACTTTGGTGCTAGCAAGCAGCAGGGCATCACCCATCTCGCCTAACAGCATCGAGACGGCGAATTCAGGGAGTGGAAAAAAAGTGGGGCGATAAAGGATCTCGCCGAGGGTTTTGGTGAACTCTTCATTTGTCACCGGGTTCGGCGAAACCGCGTTGACGGCGCCCCGCAAGTTTTCGTTCTCGATGGCAAAGTTTATCGCCTCAATATGATCGTCGAGCGAGATCCAGCTCATCCATTGTTTTCCGCTTCCAACAACGCCGCCGACGCCAAGCTTAAAGGGAAGCAGCATCGTGCCGAGAGCCCCGCCGTCTTTTGACAAGACAATTCCGGTGCGCAGTAGCACGGTGCGAATGCCCGCGTCCTCGGCCCTGCGGGACTCGGCCTCCCATTCCTTTGAAACATTTGCCAGGAAGCTGTCGCCCGCGGCGCTCGATTCGGTGAGCTCTTCATCGCCTCGCTCGCCGTAGAAACCGATGGCCGAAGCGGATACGAACACTCTTGGTCGGTCTTTCAGTCTTGAGATCGCATCGACGACACTCCTCGTGCCCAGCACGCGGCTATCGCGAATTGCTTTTTTCTTTTCATCGGTCCAGCGAAGCCCGCTGACACTCTCGCCGGCCAGATGGACGACCGCATCGACAGCCTCCAGTCGCTCGGGATGCGTAAAACCGGTCGGCGCGTCCCACTGAACGTATCTTTCGTCCTTCGGTTCGCTACGCGAGGCCAGCAGCATGTCATGGCCTTTTGCGGTAAACGATCTTTGCAGCGCGGTTCCGACCAGGCCGCTGGCGCCCGTGATCAGCACTTTCATAGAGGAAATTTAACCACAGATGAACACAGATTGACACAGATGACACCAATTCCCTTATCCGTCGACTTGGGGATCTGGGGTGTTACCGGTTTCTTCTTAGATCCTTCTGAACGAAATCGACCATCATACGTCGCTAGCGCTCTGTCAGCTGGTCGCGAAACGGCACCATGCCGTTTCCGCCTTCAGTAATGTGGTCGTAAATCTGGGCGTCGGTCGTGTACTTGTGCTCACCGCTGCGGATATTAGGGATAACGCGTCCGTCGTCGAGTGTTTTTCCTTCGGCTTCAGGGCCGTGACAGATCGCACAATTCTGTCGAAAGAGTGACGCCTCGTACGCCTTGCTGTCGGTAATGGTGTAGCGAACGGCCCGCGGTGAACAGCAGGCGATAGCACCGGCGAGAGTAAAGAGCCCTGCAATGAAAAGTTTCAGTGGAGGCATTGCCGGCTAGCTGCTCGGTGTACGAGCTTCTGCTCGTAAAGCACGCTTGAAGATCTTTCCCGTAGCGCCGACGGGCAATTCCGACCGAAACTCGACGTAGCGGGGATATTTGTTGGCGGCGAACTGGCCTTTGCACCACTCGATAAAATCCTCGGCCGAAAGCTTGTGGTCCTGTTTCAGGACGACAAAGGCCATAACCTCTTCGCCCAGGCGTTCGTCGGCGACGCCGATGACGGCGCATAGGGAAACAGCCGGGTGGGTGATCATCACTTCCTCGAGCTCTCTTGGATAGATGTTGTACCCGCCACGCAGGATCATGTCTTTCTTTCGGTCGACGATGGCGAGATAGCCTTCGTCGTCGAGGACCCCAATGTCACCGGTGTGGAACCAGCCGTTGCGAAAAGCTTCGGCGGTTGCCTCAGGGCGTTTGTAATAGCCTTTCATCACATTTGAACCACGGATGACCACCTCGCCACGCTCGCCGCGCGCAACCTCGTAGTCGTTATCGTCAAAACACCTGACCTCGACGCCAAAGATAGGCTGACCGACGGTGCCGGGTTTAGAGGCCCGTGCAAAGTGGTTAAATGTTGCGAGCGGGGAAGTCTCTGAAAGGCCATAACCCTCGAGTACGCGGACGCCAAATTTCTCACTGAACGCCTTCATGACCTCAACCGGCATCGGCGCCCCGCCTGAGGTGCAGACCTTCATATGGTTGGCGACGCCGCTGATATCGCAACCGGTATCTTCGGCATGCCTTAGCAATGCCCAATACATTGTCGGAACGCCCACCCAAAAGTTGATACGCTCGCTAATCATTGTCTCGAGCGTCGCTTTTGCGTCGAACCGCGGGAGCAGAACGACGCGATTGCCGCCGTAGAGATTTGTATTCATCTGCACGGTCTGGCCTGTAGTATGAAAAAGCGGCAGCGTAATAAGACACGTCTTTTGCTCGCCATCGGTAAAATCGAGCACCGGTAGGTGCGTGAGCCACGTCGTCGTGACATTTGTCATCAGGTTCAGATGCGTCAGTTCGGCGCCCTTTGGCTGGCCCGTAGTGCCCGACGTGTAGAGGATCGCACATGTATCTTCGGGAGCGGTCGGGAACATCTCGAAAATGTCCGATTGGTCCGC
Source organism: Pyrinomonadaceae bacterium (assembly GCA_035536695.1). Classification (GTDB taxonomy): domain Bacteria; phylum Acidobacteriota; class Blastocatellia; order Pyrinomonadales; family Pyrinomonadaceae; genus OLB17. The sequence continues at coordinate 8,765 of DATLNN010000332.1, forward strand.
AGTGACGTCGGCCAGCGTCGGATATCCGGTGACCGCGCTTCGATCGGCGAGGCCCTTTTCAATGACGATCAAACGTTCACACGTCGGTACTTCCTTGAACCCGGCAACACCACATTCACCGATCGGCAGGTCGTCCGTCCCCTCGAAGGCAAACAGGGCCTTTGCATCTGAATCTGCAAGGTGGTACGCGATCTCTCGCGGCTTGAAAAGGACGTTCAAAGGTACGACCGCGGCGCCTGCCTTCATAATGCCGTAGTAGATGACGGGGAATTCCGGCAGGTTTGGGCAGCACAACGCGACCTTGTCACCGTGGCCGATGCCCATATTCCTAATGGCGTTTGCGACGCGGTTTGATAGTCTGTCGAGCTCGCCATACGTCATGCGAACGTTAGCCCACACTATGGCCTCGTTGTCCGGTGTGAGACGTGCATGATGAGTGAGAATCGAAGCCAGATTAAGCGTGGTGGCGGCGCTATCCATAACCTTTGTGAACGATATGATCGAGGCTGAGATTCAAGGAGACGTTTAATTATACAACAGCTTCGGCCTGAAAACTGACGGTCTGTGCCGACGAGATCCCACTATTCTGCTGCTGGATCGAATGGACCCGCCACTCTTCACGCTGATCCGGGAAATCGTTTCGAAAATGCCCGCCGCGTGACTCTTCGCGCCAGAGCGCTGCGGCGGCAATGAGACGAGCGAGGGCCACGAAACCCTGCGATTTGAGACTGAGATTTCCCGCCGCGATCTGATCGAATTCACGCAGGGCCCGCCGGAGTGAGTTCTTGTCGCGGAGGATCCCGACGCGTTCCCACATAAGCCGCTTCACGCGTTTTCGCACCGCGGTAGAAAGCATGGCAGTTCCATCTTGTGGACCCAGGTATCGATCGTTCAATTTGAAACGTGAAATTTGAAATTTCTCATTGTCTGACACCGCGGCGGCTCCAGCGCGGGCCCCAAAGACAAGGCCCTCAAGAAGCGAATTGGAAGCGAGCCGGTTGGCCCCGTGCACTCCGGTACATGTGACCTCTCCGGCAGCATAGAGGCCCGGGACTTTGCTGCGGCCCCAAAGATCGGTGCGAATGCCGCCCATGCAGTAATGTGAGGCGGGTGAAACTGGCAGTAGGTTCGTGGAAATATCAAGGCCGTAAAGCTTGCATGTGTCGTAGATCTTTGGAAACCGCTGTTTGAGGAAATCTTCGTCGAGGGCTGTCATGTCCAAATAGACGGTCCGTGTTCCCGTACGGCGCATTTCAGCGACGATCGAGCGAGAAACTATGTCTCGAGGCGCGAGTTCGAGCCGCTCGTCATATCGCGACATGAAACGCTCGCCGTATTGATTCTTGAGCATTCCGCCTTCGCCACGCATGGCTTCGCTGAGCAGAAAACGTGGAGCCTTCTCCAAATTAAGGGCCGTCGGGTGAAACTGAACGAATTCCATATCGGCCATCTCGGCACCGGCGAAATACGCCATCGCCATACCATCGCCGGTCGCGACCGCCGGGTTTGTCGTATGCAGATATAGCTGCCCGGCCCCGCCCGTGCACAGTATTACGGCACGCGCAAATATCTCTCGCGGCGCTCGCAGCACCGGATCGAGAAACCGAACACCCACGCATCGGCCGTTATGGACGATCAAGCTTTCTGTATGTGCGAAGGGAGTAAGATTGATGGTCTTTTCGCGGCCGGCGCGTGCGATAAGCGCACGGACCAATTCGACACCGGTTGAGTCGCCGTGGGCATGCAGTATGCGGCGGCGAGAGTGGGCCGCCTCTTGGGTAAACACGAGTTTGCCGCCCTCGCGGTCAAACTCGGTGCCCCAGTCGATCAGCTCCTTGATGTATTTCGTGCCCTCGTTCACAAGCGTCTCGACCGCTGCCGGGTCACATAGCCCCGCGCCCGCGACGATTGTGTCGCCTTCGTGCAGCTCCGCATTGTCGTCTTCAGACAACACGACCGCAACACCTCCCTGAGCGTATTCTGTGTTTGATTCGCTCGCTTTGTCCTTCGTCAGGACCGTAACGTCTGCCCCGTTTACCGCAAGCTCGATCGACGCTCGAAGCCCGGCAATGCCGCTCCCGATGACGATGAAATCGGTGGTTAAGGACATGACGCAACTTTAACAAACGCCGGTTTTTGAGTCTAAATGAACGTTCAGAAAATTTTTTTCCGGAAGGGCTTGACACGTACGAAGAGTTTCGTATATCGTATTTCCTACGAACATCTTCGTAGTTGACAATGAGGCCAGCCAATCAACCAACACCATCCGAGCTTGAGATACTTGATATTTTGTGGGAGAGAAAAAGCGCCACGGTGCGCGAGGTCTTTGAGGAGTTGAGCGGACGGAAATCCACCACTTACACGACTGTTCTCAAATTCATGCAGATCATGCAGGAAAAAGGTCTGGTAGTCCGCGATGAAAAGGAGCGGGCGCATGTTTACAGACCGGCCGAAACGCAGGGGCAGACCCGGACAAAGCTCGTGAGAACGTTGCTGGAAAAAGCGTTCCGCGGCTCGGCGCTTAGCCTTGTACAGCATGTCCTTGAAGTCAAACCCGCGACGCGTGAGGAGTTGGCTGCGATCCGCGAGATGATAAATGAAGCCGAGCGGCGAGGAGAAGGGACGTGAACTTGGAGACTCTAATTACATCACGGGTGGTTACTGACCTCGGTTGGACCCTTGTTCATTCACTGTGGCAAATAGGCTTGATCGCTTGCTTGCTGTTTATCGCTTTGCGATTGCTCAGGTCGAGTACAGCTAACCTCCGGTATGTCGTGTCGCTTACAGCTCTTGGGGTTGCTTTCGCATTGCCCATCGTCACTTTCGTTCAGATCTCGACCGCCTCGTCCGCGGCGAGTCCGTCCGGTGAAACCGCAGACTCCCGCGACGGGGAGGCGGCATTAGACGGAGAAACCGGCGCCAGCGACCGTACACGCACTGGCAATAAGCGCGCAACCTCAAGCGTCGCGGCTGCCGGGACCACGGCGTCGATCAATGAGCTGGGAGAATACCTAGGCCGGAGAATTCCAAACATCCTGCCGTTTGCCGTCGGGTTATGGCTATTGGGTGTGGCCATCTTCTCACTGCGCCTGACAGGCGGTATATGGCAGCTGAAACGCTTTATCGAACGTGAGGAATCGGTTGACGATGATTGGCAGCAGATGTTTTCGAACGTTTGCGGGCAGCTTGGAGTGACGGCTGCCGTAAGGCTTATGCGGTCTGCCGTAGTTGCGACACCGATCGCGGTCGGTGTTCTAAGCCCGATCGTTATAGTGCCGGCGAGCTTGTTTTTGCAAATGAGCCCACGCGAACTGGAGACGATCATCGCTCATGAGCTCATCCATATTCGCCGCTACGATCCGCTTGTCAACATGCTCCAAAGTCTAGTGGAGGTCATATTCTTCTATCATCCGGCGGTTTGGTGGATGTCGGCGCAGATCCGGCGTGAACGTGAATTTGCGGCGGACGCGGCCGTTTTGGACGTTTTCAGAGACTCTCACACTGTGTATGCGAGCGCGCTCGCGAATTTAGAGGAAATTCGTCTCATGGCGAATGGGCAAGTGCCGTCGCTTGCATCGGCGGCTAACGGAGGTAATTTAATGCAGAGGATTCAAAAGATACTAAAAATAAAAACCGAGGCAAGCGGTGCCAACTCAGCTTGGACGGCAGGTCTGGCATTTTTGCTCACCTCGGTGGTTGTGCTGGCAATATTGTCATTTAATTCATTGAGTTTTGTCAACGCCCACACGAAAGGAAACGGGAGGAAGCTGGCGATCGGCTTTGTCTCGATACCGCCGGTCGACCGCACTGACAACGCGCCGAAAGATGCGGATGCAACGGCCAGGTTATTGATCGAGAAACTTAAGGCACATAAGGTGCCGGCGACCGGCTTTTTGCAGGGCGGCATGATCTCGGACGGCGAAAAAATGCTGCCGGTCCGAGCAAATATCGCGCGATTGTGGATCGACGCCGGGCTTGAGCTTGGTCTGGGCGGTTTTAAACATATCAAGCTTTTTAATACGCCGGTCGATGAGTATATCGCGAATATCGAAAAGAACGAACGCGTCGCCAAAAAGCTGATCGGAGATCAGGGTCTGCCGCCACGCTACTTCAGCTATCCATTCTTGAACGCGGGGAAATCGACAGACGACAGGGCAAAGGTCGAGGCCTGGCTCGGCAGCCGCGGTTATACGTCAGTCAAATACACGTTCGATAACCAGGAGTGGGTGTATTCACACGCCTATGATATGGCCCGGAACGACAACGACGTCAACACGATGAAGGAAGTTCGGGAGGCGTATCTAAGGTATATAGACAAGATGTTCGAACATTATGAGGCGTATTCGGCTGAGATGTTTGGACGCGATATAGCGCAGACGATGGTACTGACACCCAGTCGGCTTATTACCGACACCGCTGATGAATTCTTCGGCATGGCGCTCAAGCGCGGCTATTCGTTCGTAACTATTGACGAGGCACAAAAGGATCCTGCCTACAAGACCGCAGAAAATTTCGCCGGCGAAGCGGGTATTTCGTGGTTCGAACGCTGGTCGATGGCCCAGGGCAAAAAGCTCCGTGACGAGCCCCGCGTCGACGCTCAGGTATGGCGCACCTGGGAAAGCAGGAGTAAGAAGTAATTTTGCGGCCTAGTCGCAAACGCGTATGCTATCGCGTTAAGCTAGGGCGAAACATTGAAGTTGCGTGTTTCGCCCTTCTTTGCGCACCCGGCTTGAGCATAGTCTATGCGCCTTCCGCCGCCGTTTTCTTATTAGTGGACTTGCTCTCAAAATCCTCGGGCTTGTAAAGATCTCGATACGCACCTTCCCTCAGATTGATACCGTATTCTGTAAACGCCTTTAGGGCCGAGACCATGTGCGACCAGCCCATACAGTTGCCGTAGGAGTCTCTTAAGCCCTCCTCATCCTCTTTCCAGCCGCTTTCAGAGATCTTAACGAGTGTTTCTGCAGGACCCGTTTCTTCGAATTTCATCTCAACGCGAGTGTTGTAGTCGCCGCTTGAGGCTTTCCACGCGAAAGCGATCAGTTCATTCTTTTTCACTTCCTTGACCTCAACCGGAAGAGGGCCGATCTCGGCCCCGGGCGTGTCGGCAAAAGTCCACTCGACAGTCGTCCCCTCGTCCAGCGGAGCGCTGGCTCCGCCGGTTGTGAAATATCCGCTCAGTTTCTTCGGATTGTAAACCGCGTCGAAAACCTCGGCGATCGGTTTTTGTATTTTTGTCTGTACCTGAAATTTTAGTTCCATTGTTCCTCCAAGTCAGAACGGGGACCGATAGCGACGAGGTTCCTGATATTCAACTTGGTTGTATCGAGCATGCAGAGAACCAAGTTGCTACCGCTCACGGTTCTGACACGATCGACT
>DATLNN010000333.1:0-3585 GCA_035536695.1 Pyrinomonadaceae bacterium
TAAAGACCTTCGGCGTCGGCGCGGACATTGCTAAGAGTAATTGGTTCGACTATCTGAAAGATCTGATCGCACAGGGCTACCTCGCATCGACGGCCGGCCAATATCCTGTGCTGATCCTGACCGAAACAAGCGAGGATGTATTGAAAGGCAGGACCCCCGTTCAATTGGTAAAGGTTAAAGTCAAGAAGGAAAAGCCTGCAAAGCTGGTCTCGGCCGCGGTACATCCTTATATACAGGAGGTATTCGACACACTGAGACAGCTCCGGACGGAGTTTGCACAGGCCGAGAATGTTCCCCCGTATGTTGTCTTCTCCGATGCGACGCTGGTCGAGATGGCGACATATCTGCCTCATAACGACAATGAAATGCGGCGGATCTCAGGCGTGGGCGATTTAAAGTTTGAAAAGTATGGGGCCGATTTTCTTCGCGAGATCATTGGATATTGCTCGTCTCACAAACTAGGCTCGCGTATCCACCTGAAAACGCAAAGGCGAGAGCGAAGGGCTCGGACCAGGCGTGATGCCGCAGGCCGCGATACCTATCGGATAACGCTGGAGATGTTCCTGGGGGGCCTTTCAATCCCTGAGATCGCCGTTAAGCGCGAACTCGGCATCTCGACAATCGAAAACCATCTATGCCGGTTCATTCCTACCGGCCAGGTCAGCATCGAGGAATTTGTCCCGTATCACAAGATCGAGCCCATTTTGCAGGCCGTCCTTAAGTTCAAGGATGGCGCCGCTCTGAGTCCTGTAAAGGAATATCTCGGTGACGATTACAGCTACGGCGAGATCAGGGCCGTAATGGCGGCTATGTGAGTGCCGCGTGTCAATGAATAAGTTCATCAAAGCGGTAAAAGATCTTGATCTGGCTTCGGTCACGGCAATGATCGAGAAGGACCCTAAATGGCTGCGATGGTCAGAGCCGGACGGGAAGAATGCGCTCCACTACCTCTGCGGCACGGGGCCGTCCGATGATCCGACGAAAGGCAAGATCGCGCTCGACATTCTGAAATACCTCATTGCGCAGGGAATGGACTTGAACTCGATTCAAAAGATCGCAGAAAAAGATTGCCATTTTCCTGCGACGCCGCTCTGGTATGCCTACACCCGCGGGCGAAACGAAAAGCTGTACAAATATTTGTTAAAACAAGGGGCCGACCCGAGCAATTGCTGGTGGGCGATCGCCTGGTACGACGATGTCGCGGCCGGAAAGCTCTGGATCAAACACGGCGCGAAGCTCGGTGAGCGGCCGACGTTAGACGAGCTTTTCCTCGGCTCGTTTCAGTGGAAAAAGTATAAATTTGCCCAGTGGCTGCTCGATCGCGGGGCGGACGTAAACGCCCGGGGACCCCACCAGCTGACGGCCCTGATGCTCGCCGTCAAGCGAAAAGACGAGGACGCGATCGCTTGGCTGTTGAAGCGCGGCGCTGATCCTGATCTTGTAAATGACGCAGGAAATTCGGCCCGCACGATCGCTCAAACCAAGGGGCCAAAAAGAATCGCGGAGAGGTTGGCTTTCACAAAAACAGTCTGAGGACAAACCCAAACCCAAAAACGACAATTATCCCTGCCCACATGAGCCAAACGAGGATGCGATTACGTTTTCCAATTGCCAGCATCCAGCCGCCCGTGACCACAAACTGTAGTCCCAACCCGATCAGCGCCGCAAAAAGTACATAAATACCTGCGAGCATCGCAAACTCGTCGTTGATCTTTCGCGCAGAGCTGGGATCTTTCATCGCTCCGGCGAGCATAAGGCCGACCCCAACTGCGATCGCCGCCATCAGACCCGCGATAAATAGTCCTGCGATCATCACCACCACGCCTCTGGTGCGTATGTTGCCGGAAGTGTACATTTTCTTCCGGCAACGAGGGCATGCTTCCTGTAAGGTCACATCCTCGAAGTTACACTTGAAGCATTGTCGAAATTCCGCGGCCCGTTGGTTGGCAGGCTCGAATGGACGATCATTCATAATTCGAAGCATTTATTCCAGCTGGCCGAACATGCCGCGTCCAAAATCGTCCATGGCCTGACGGATCTCTTCCTGGGTGTTCATAACAAACGGCCCGTATGCCGCGATCGGTTCATTCAGCGGCTCGCCGCTCAGAATAAAATATGTCGCGTCCGTTAAGGCTTCGACGGTGAAAATCTCGCCGTCATTGGCGAACAGGACGAAATTATCGACGGGGACTTCATCGGTCTCGTTTATCAGTAAAGTGCCTTCAAGGTTGACGAGCCCGGTATTGAAGCCCGCGTGGGTCGGAAATTCGAGCCTCGCTCCTTTCTTTACCTTTCCGATATAGATTTCAACCGGTGAGAATGTCGTTGCCGGCCCCTTGACGCCTCTATATTCGCCGGCGACGACGTCGACGATACCTAGATCATCCGGCACCACGAATTTACCGAACTGGCCGTTCTGGATCGCCTGATACTTCGGTTCCGTCATCTTATAACGTGCCGGCAAATTGACCCAAAGCTGGATCATGTGAAAATCGCCGCCGCGGCGGCTGAACTCTTCCTCATGGTATTCCTTGTGCAGAATGCCGCTCCCCGCCGTCATCCATTGGACGTCGCCCTCGCCGATCACGCCGCTATTGCCGCGGCTGTCGTGATGAGCGACCTTGCCCTGGAACGCAAATGTTGCCGTCTCGAACCCCCGGTGCGGGTGTGGGCCTACTCCGCGCGGCCTTCGCGACGGCGAGAATGTGTGCTTCGAATTGTAGTCGAGCAAATAGAACGGGCTCATCCGCTGTTCGGCCAGGCCGTACGGGAAGAAGTTGTGGACCCGGAATCCGTCGCCTACCCAATGTGTCTCCGGCGGCGCGATCATCTTTTCGATAGATCGAAGTGAGGATGTGGTTGCTTTGGCTCTTGTCATGTTAGTCCTCCGTGTACTGTTATAACAATACACGTTATAACGACTAATGTCAAGCGTCGGCAACGAGAAAGCACGACCCGAGGAAAGATGTTCAATATTTCCTTGGGAGGCGAGAGGGCAGCCTCCCCAGTCGTCGAGTCGCCGGGAGTTTCGCCATCAACCGCTTTTGTAATCGCGTGTTTAGCATCTATAATTATCGGTTAGTTTTTATTCTAAATATCAACGTGGAGTGTGTGAATGAAGATCGGATTGCCGAAGGAAATTAAAGATAACGAGTATCGTGTCGGGTTAACGCCTGCTGGAGTGCAGGCCCTGGAGAATGCGGGCCACGATGTTTATGTGCAAAAAACTGCAGGCGAGGGCTCGGGTTTTAGCGACGAACAGTATGTAAAAGCCGGAGCTCAAATGCTCGAGACAGCGGATGATGTGTGGCAAACAGGCGATATGATCGTTAAGGTCAAAGAGCCGGTCGCGCCGGAATATCCGCGGATGCGCGAGAATCAGCTGCTCTTCACTTATTTGCACCTTGCTCCCGAGTTTGAATTGACCAAACAGATGCTCGCGCGAAAGGTAACGGGCGTAGCGTATGAAACGATCACCGACGCGGCCGGACACTTGCCTCTGCTCACGCCTATGTCAGAGGTCGCGGGGCGAATGTCCGTGCAGGTCGGGGCTACTTATCTTGAAAAAATGAACGGCGGCCGCGG
>DATLNN010000334.1:0-3609 GCA_035536695.1 Pyrinomonadaceae bacterium
TTCGCACTAGCGTGACCGCCGCGGTGGCGACTTCGTCGGTCAGTGTGACCGTGTCGGCCCCGGAGACGAGACGGTCGATCTGATCGATCGGGGTGATCCGCTCTTTGAAAAGCCCGAGCTCATGCTTCCATGCGATCTGCCGCGCGACCGAGTCGTCGAGCCTTTCCGCCGAAATGCGGCCGCTCCTAACAGCGGCGATCAAACCGCGGATCATCGCATCGACATCGGCCGGTTTTTCGAGAATGTCGGTCCCGGCGAGGAATGCTCGTACCCCGGCCTCTTCCTGATTAAAATATATGGTCAGGCCGCTCATCGACATCGCGTCCGAGACTATCAGTCCCTTGAATCCCATCTCGTTGCGCAGGATCCCCGTCTGCACTTTTTCCGACAGCGTAGCCGGGATCGTGGCTTTTTGATTTACCAGCTCCGCACCGGCCTCGGCGTCGCCCTGGATAAAGTTCTTTAAGGGTTTTATCTCTTCGCCATCTATCTGAGGCAGAGCGATATGGGCGATCATGATCGAGCCGATGCCAGCATCGACCGCCTGTTTGAAAGGCATCAGCTCGAGCGAATTCAGCCTTTCGCGCGGCAGCTCGATGATCGGCAGGCCGCGGTGCGAATCGACATTCGTATCGCCGTGCCCGGGAAAATGCTTGGCGGTAGCTATCACCTGCTGGCTCTGAATGCCTTGGGCAAACGCCACGCCGAACCGAGCGACGTCCTCGGGCGATTCGCCAAAGCTGCGGACGTTGATGACAGGATTAGCGGCATTGTTATTTACATCCAGGACGGGTGCATAGACGTGGCGAATACCTATCGCTTTTGCTTCGCGGCCCGTGATAACACCCATGCGGCGGGCAAATTCAGGGTTGCCGGTCGCGGCGACCGCCATCGCCCAAGGGAAATTCGTCGCGTCCTCAAAACGCATGCCAATGCCCGTTTCGGCATCAAGCGATAAGAGGAGGGGCAGCTTGGCAAGCTCCTGCATGCGGTTCGCGAGGATCGTGGTTTCGTAGATCGGGGCCCCGAAAAAGATGATGCCGCCCAGCTTGTTTTCGACGACGTGCCGCTGAAGGTCTTTGAAATACGGGCTCTCCTGGTTGGCAAACCGGGCGTTGATGCCAATGTGCACAAGCTGGCCCACCTTTTCCTCAACGGACATTTTTTTGACCTGCTTCGCGGCAAATTCGGTAGATTTCTTTGACGGCCAAAAGCCGGGACCGCGGGCGCCCTGGCCCGCAAGCCGCAGTAGCGGCTGATCCATGGCCGCCACGCACGTCACGCCGGGAGAACCGGCGTTGCAGGCGAGGGCGCCTGCGTTCCCGGCAAAAACGGCCAAGGGATGTAGGGACAAAAGGAATGCTAACGATACGCTAATTAGAAACTTCATTTTTATCACTCGAAAGGACAAGAGTTGCAAGAAACGCGATAACAAACGTGGTCACGCTCCCGATCAGGGCATACCATGGCCACGCAATCCTGGGCCCCGGGACCAGGCTGTTGAATGCTAGTAGGATGTAGATCATCAGCGACATGCTCGCCAGCATTCCGGCCAGAGCATGAATTTCTTTCGCTTTTTTCAGAAATGTGCCGACGAGAAAAACGCCTAGCACGGGCCCATTAAAGAGAGACGCCACAGACAGGGCCAAATTCAGGGCCGATTCTCCTGTCGCCATGAAGGCGATCGCGACGCAGATCTGGACGATGCCGATGATTACCGTCAACCAGCCAGAGAGCTTGAGAAGATGGCCGTCCGAAACGTCGCGGGCAAACGGTTTGTAAAGATCGTTGATCGCTGTGGCCGCGATCGAGTTGAGCGACGACGACAACGCCGCCGCGAAGATGGCCGCGACGACCAGGCCCGACAATCCTGCGGGCATGTGCTCGGTTATAAAATTCGGAAAAACCTGATCGGGCTTGGCGAAAGGGAAGGTCCCCGGCACGCCCGACCCCGCTACGCCCGCCTGGGCGTATTCGGGAGCGTTGAACGGAGCATAAAACGCGAACAACAAAGCTCCGATGAAAAGGAACCCGATAAATTGCGCCAGTACGACCGCACCTGACGTAAGCAACGCCGTCGAGGCCGACGCGGGCTTCCTCGTACACAGATACCGCTGGACAAGATACTGGTCCGTGCCATGTGTCGACATCGTCAGGAAACAGCCGCCGATCAGTCCTCCCCAGAACGTGTATGTTTTTGCGAAGTCGAGATTAAAGTCGAAGACGTCAAATTTTTCCGCCTGGAGCCCGAAGGCGACCGCACTCGAAAGACCGCCTTCGATGTTCTGCAGCAGCACGACCGCGGCCGCGATCGCACCGCCGATGTAGATCACAAGCTGTACAACCTCGACCCAGATGACCGCTTCCATCCCGCCATAGAATGTGAAAACGATCATTACGATCCCGAGCAGAATGATCGAGCCGATAATTATCGTCGTGGAGCTGCTGCCAGGATTGAACGACGTGTAAACAGCCGCGAGGACTATCGCTGTCAGCAGAAGGCGAATGCCGTCCGCGATATTGCGCATCACGATGAACAACCCGGACGCGAGCATTTTTACCTTCGTTCCGAATCTCTCACCGAGCAGCTGATAAACCGTCTGTAGTTCGCCTTTAAAGTAGAGCGGTATGAATATCAGCGATATGACCACCCGCCCGAGCATGTATCCAAAGACAAGCTGCAGGAACTGAAAATTTCCGCCCTTCGCGAAAGCTACGCCGGGCACGGACACGAAAGTGATCGTGCTCGTCTCGGTTGCGACGATGGACATTGCGATCGCCCACCACGGAACCGACCTATCGCCGACAAAATACTCTTCGGTAGACTTCTGCTTCCCGGCAAACCATATCCCGAAAGCCGTGATGCCGATCAGGTATCCGAAGATGATGATAAGGTCGAGTGTTTGCATTAATTTTACTTTGCGGGCTTTAGCGGTATGTTCACATGGTTGTCCGTTTGTTTGACCGACGAAGGATCCGAGACATAGCTTTTATTAAAAATAGTGATTACATTTTTTCGCGGATCGAAACCGGCTGGCGCGGCATAAAAATATGTGTTGCCTTCGAATTTGTCGGTTTCGATTCGTTCCGGCAATGCGGTGCCGTCGATCTCTGCTCGCGTAACGTTTGTCTTGATATAGCCAAAACCGCAGTTTCGTTGGCCATTCGTTATCTCGGCCGTAACCCGCGAGAAAACGATCTCGATCTTACCGTTGTTTCCTCTGGCATCGTAATAAGCCGAATAGCCGCAATCGGCGGGATCGGCGTTCAAGGACGATATCGAACAAGAAAGGGCTAGTATACCGGTTGCAATGATGAGGATAAGTGTTTGCATTTATTGGCCCTTATCGTTTTAAGGTCACCGTCATCGAATCCGCGGACCACTCCTTCATGGTTTCCGGTCGAGAGGTGTACTTGTCGCCATCCTTGTTTTCAATGCGAATTGTATTTTTTCGCGGATCGAAGCTAGCCGGAGCCTCATAATAGTAATCAATACCGCCTTGATCGCTGAAGTTAACATACGTTTCCGGTACGCGCTTGTCGCCGATGCGTTCGGGCACCGCTATACCATCGATCTCCATTTTTGCAGCTTTCGTCCATATTTGTTGA
>DATLNN010000335.1:0-2385 GCA_035536695.1 Pyrinomonadaceae bacterium
AGGGCCAGTCACGCGAAAAGCGGAACGGCGAGATCTACGGCGAGTTTCTCTCCTCGCGGTTTTCCAGGGCGCTCGGATTTTTCGCCGATGACGAATGGGTAGCGGATGTTACATGTCCGGACTGCGAAAAAAGCCTGACGAGCAAGTTTCAGAGCGGGGCCGCGTGGAATCCGTTCCAGCCGGCCGCGGGTATTGAGCTTAACATCGGCAATGGGATCGACGTAGGTTGCGATGGCAAAGACTCGTCAAAGATCTCCAGCGCCATCGACAAGATGATCATCGCCCAGCAGTCTCTCGCCGAGATCGACGCCTTTAAACTGTGGCTCGCCTTTATCGACCACGGCGACACTAAGACGGACAACCATAAATATACCTGCCTCGAAACGGTGAAAAACGCCGACGGCACGCTCGCGTGCGCGCCGGGCCAGGCGGTCTTCTATGTCAGCGATATGGGCTCGACATTTGGCCACTCGACCGCAAGCGAGAGCAAGGCCCGATTGGAGAAATGGAGAGGGAAGGACCCCATCAAGGTAAACGATAAGGGCCGCTGCACGACCACGGCTAAGAACGCTGGCGACCCCGCCATTACAGAGGGCGGCCGGGAGTTGCTTTCCGAGCAGCTGCAGCGCCTTCTCGATGCGGAGCGCTCGAACGGTACGATCACAAAGGTTTTTCGAGCCTCGCGCAACGCGGAACGTGACGCTCCGCCCGAAGCCTGGACGGCCGAGTTCATTCGAAAGGCGAACACTATAATTAACGCGCGGTGCTCAAACTAGCTGTCAGTTCGATACGGTAGACTGCACGCAAATGGATTTTGTCGGCCGAAATGGGTCGTTGGTTACGATCCGGCACGTTCCGTTTGTGCTGCTGTTTGTTACCGCTATCTTCGGACTGATCCCATTAGCGATCTCCCTATTTCTCATTCTTTCGGGCGTCGAATCCGACGGCAAAATATTCGGCCTATTGTTCGGTCTATTCATGCTGTGGCTGATGCTCGAATTCGTAGCGACACGCGAATACTTTCGAATCGACCTGTCTGCCAGGACGCTGGAGCGAACCGTCAGCGGGGTATTCAAAACGAAGAAACAGCTGATAGATTGGCATGACGCGACCGCGATCATTCTAGAGATCAAACGCAACACAAGAGGGAGAAAGGTGCAGTACCTTTACCTTTACGGCAGCGAGACCAAACATCTAATTAACAGCCCGTCAAAGGTATATATCAACCATGGCAAGCTTGGAAAAAAATTGAGCGAAATTTTGAGCCTTCCTTTCGAAGAACAGGATTATGGCGTCGCCGAGTGAAGAACAACGTCTTTGGGGTAAGAAAAGGAACACGTTCGTGTTATCCGTCAGTAAGCTTTTGTGAGATCGACGCCTGTATAATAGTGCTTGATGATCTCATCGTATTTGATGCCCATTTTGGCGAGGCCAAAGGCCCCGTATTGGCACATGCCAACGCCATGCCCCCATCCGCGGCCGGTGAACGTGTAGCTCGCAACCGTTGAGCCGGAGTAGCGTTTGTTCATGACGAAGAGTTGTTCGTTCAGGCGCAGGGCCGAACGAATCTTACCGCCCTTCAAGATCTTCGTACCGTTTGAACCGATAATTTCCAGTTCCACCGCCCGGCGCGAATAGCCCTTTTTCTTTATGTTCAGATCGTAGAGTGTCCCGATTCCGCGCACGTATCTGGAGAGCCGCGATTGGACCTGTCCCGCAGACATCGACTTGTTCCATAAAACAAACGGCGACATGTTCTCGGCCGTGGTCGGCGTCGTGATCGGTTTGATCTCAAGATAGATGACGGCACCCGCGCCGTCGAGGCGATAGTTTACCTGTTCGCCGCCGACCAGCGCGGCCTCGCGTATCGGGTACATCGTCTCGCCAAATTCGCGAAACAGGAAGACATCAGGCCTTACGGTCAGAGAGCGCTCGGTTTTGCCCGATCTTAGTATCAGCTTGCCATCCACCGAGGGCTTCGTCGTTCCGCTTTCGACCGGCGGCAGCCATTTTCTCTTTTCGTAGATCTGGCGGATCAGCCGGAGCATTTTTGCACGCGAAAATGGGCGATTGGGTTTTAAGGTCAGGTCCGGGTGGATCGAGAAATAGCCGTCGCGCAATAGTATGGCGACATCCGCGCGCCTTTCCTTCGGCACCTCCGCCGCGTCGTCGAAGGAGAGTTGATAATTTATGTCAGATTCGCTGAGCAGCGTATCCGCGTTCCCGGGCGGGTAGATAAAACCCGCGAGGATACGCGCGAGCTCGACCGGTTTCGGAGTCTCCTTGTTTACGTTAGGGAATGTTGCTCCAAACCTGCCTGCAACCTGATTGAGCCAATTCGACATTTCATTGTCGTTGGGCACGTCCTCAAACCAGTCGTCCGTC
>DATLNN010000336.1:0-10738 GCA_035536695.1 Pyrinomonadaceae bacterium
TGTAACCGAGAGCTCGGCAGAATCTGATGATCGTGGATTCACCGACGCCAATATTTTGCGATGCTTCCGAGATCGACATGTGCATTACGCGTTCAGGATTTGCAATGGCGAATTCGGCCACCAGCCTTAAAGACGGCTTAAAGCTTTCCATCGCACCATTGATGCGTATCAAACACCCCGCGTAAGTACCGGTGATTTGTTTATTTACGGTCCTCATAACCAGGACTGAAAATTTTCAATTCCGCAGATACCTGCGAGTTGAAAACTTGTTTTTGATGGTGTATAACTTCAATTCGTTTGAAAATTGGTGGAACTTTACTCCATTATTTTATTAGTGTCAAGTTTATTTCCACGGAACAGTTTATTTTCAGGCGGTCGGTACATTTCAGATTCAGGCCGAGGCATTCGCAGAAAAAGGGACTGCATAATATGGGAGAGCTAGCTATTTTTGGCGGCGAGCCGGTTCGCAAACAGCCGTTTCCGAAATTTCCGGTCTTCGACGAACTGGAACGGACAGCAATAAACGAGGTACTCGAAAGTGGGGTTTGGGGCGGATATAATCCCAAGGTTACAGAATTCGAGCATGCATTCGCCGACTTTCACCAGGCCCGATATGGCATTACGGCCGCGAATGGCACCGTCACCTTGGAAACGGCCCTGACCGCGGCGGGTATCAAACCCGGCGACGAGGTAGTTGTCCCCCCAATAAGTTTTATAGCTACCGCGACGGCGGTCCTTCGGGTTGGGTCAATACCTGTTTTTGCTGATATTGATGGCCGCACCTGTAATTTAGATCCGGAACGTGTCCGCGAGTGCCTAACGGGACGAACGCGTGCGATGATTCCGGTCCATTTTGCTGGCCAACCGGCGGACATGGACGAGTTGATGAAGATCGCGATGGAGAAAAATCTGATCGTTATCGAAGACTGCGCGCACGCCCACGGAGCCTCTTGGCGCGGAAGAAGCGTGGGAAGCATAGGGGATTTCGGATCTTTCAGCTTTCAGGCGTCCAAAAACCTAACGGCTGGCGAAGGCGGTTTTCTCACAACCAATAGCGAAGAACTCGCAGAGATCGCTCGATCAATTTGCAATCAGGGACGACGGACGGGCGGTGAATGGTATGAACACGTTCGTCTCGGCACGAATTACCGCATAACCGGATGGCAGGGGGCGATCCTCTTGAGCCAACTTTCTAGGTTGCCCAAACAGCTCGAGACAAGAGCGAAAAACGCTCAATACTTGAACGAGGCGCTTAGATCCTTTGATTTTATTTCCCTCCCCGTTGTTGACGAGCGGGTAACGCGCCACAGCTATTATCTTTATTCGATCCGGCTTAACCGCGGTCACCTTTCGGGCGTATCGAAGAACCTTTTTGTCGAGGCTTTGAATGCCGAAGGAATCCCTGCCTCAGCCGGCTATCCAAAGCCCTTGTACATGAACGCGGTTTTCAATAGCCACGATCACCGGGTCGAAGAATGCCCTGAGGCGGAAAGAATGTGCGCCGATACGTTCTGGATATCTCATGAAATTATGCTCTCCGAAACGGAAGAAATAGCCAATGTCGTGACCGCGATGGAAAAGGTTTTCGAAGGAGTGGATACGCTTAGATCGAGAAGGGGCAGTCAGCCGCATAACAGAGTTCCCGACGCACGATACAATCGAAAGCGATCGGCCTAAGCTCCAGCTTTTTAGAATGATGCCGCAAAAACGGTGGCGGCTCGATAGTGCTTTATCAAGCGAAACCGAATCGACGACCTCGGATCTCCCTTGAAACCATCACCGGCCAAGAATGAGCGGTTTTCGACGTTCCCAGGTGGGAGTCTGGGTGGGAATGGAAAAGGCCGCTCTATCAAAGCGGCCTCTAACCCTTATGTTAATTGGCTCCGCAGGTAAGGCTCGAACTTACAACCTTTCGGTTAACAGAAGGATAGCTCCGATATTACTAAGTGTGATGGAGTGTTATTAAGTGCAATCGGGAAAGCAGTTTAGCGGCAAGTAGATCGCTCGGTATCACTCAGTAGATTTTGTGACATTCTCCGTGCAAGTTTGAGGGGTTATGTCACAATTCATGTCACAGAACATGTCGATCAGAATTTCGTCAACGGATTCGCCGGCGGCCTGATGATTACAAATTCCTTTCACCGCAAAAGCACTAAGTGCTACGCGGCGCCACGGGGAGATATTTACAGTACTTCGTCGAATCGCTTCCGACTCAGTGACACTCCATGTGAGCACCAGTGCGACCTCACAAAGCGAATAAGATCGCGCTCAGGAACTTTTAACCGAAGGGTCATAAGTTCGAGTCTTACCTGCGGTGTCATTTAATCAAACGAGTTATTGCCGGTACGCTACAAGGGCAGGGGTTTATCTTTTTGAGCCATGAGTTCCTCTGGGGTCAGCCAAACGTTCTCTAAACCTCCAACATTTCAGATCAAAATCGATCTCAGCTTCGAATGTTCGATTCCAGGGCAGATCGAAACTCATTTTTCTCGGGCCCTCACAGCGCACATTCCGCTGACGGCTAGTTTTACGTAACGCGAAATAGCTCCTACTCAAGGATTCGAATGCGGTGAGCATCAACGATGAACTGAAATCCTCCACCGTCCTCGTGGCTTCGTCAGACAGCCGAACGGTGGTCCACTTATTTTTGAGAATAAACTCGCGGGCCTTTGCTCTGACCTCGTTGTGATAGTAGTAGTCATCAAGCACCCGATGAAATGTAAACCAATTCTGCGCCGTCCAAATGCGATCAGACGCATCTTTTGACCGCATCAGTTTGGCCGTTGCCAGTGCAAAGATGACACCCTGGGGCAGCGTTGTTCCTATGGTATTGCCTGCGGTGTTCCACGAGGCGTAGCTGTTCAATTCGGCAAGGAGGGCTCGACGCTCCAGTTCCCTGGTAAAACTTAGATCTCCGCCCTGCACATCTCCCTTGGGATCAATGTCAGCAACGATGACACGGCTTCCTTGCTCTATTTTATTGTCGATCTCATCAGCGAAGCTGATCGCTCTACCCGGCTCATAGCGGGAGGCATACACATAAAACAATATGTCCGCGTCCTTTTCGCTCTCTACTTCTCGTGAACCGGTCGCCTTGATATGAAAACTGACGGTTTCGCTTAATGCCCGGTCCTCATAGGGCATTACTTTGTTCTTCAACTGGGCGGAGGAGTAAATGGCTTTGATTCTCGGTGAGGTTTTAAACTTCTTATTCAAGGCACGCGCGAGCAGCAGCATAGCCACCTCGTCCGCCCCGGGCTGGATCGCGATCTTGTTACGTAATCCAAGCCGGTTCGTTTCGAAGAGAAGGCTCTCGCGATCGGCCACGTGAATACCTTTGGGCTTTGCATCGTCCTGAGACAGGATCAAATAGTCGATCACGCGATCGCGAACGAGCTCGATCGCCTTTAGGTTTACCTCGAGGTCCCGCTTGCGGGCCCGCTTATAGTCGTCGAGCACATCGGCTGGGATCTCTCGTTCGAGTCTGGTTGTAGACGCTGAGGACTCAGGGTATGGAGAAAGCTCGGCCCATTGTGACAATTTGTCACGGTAGCTTTCGTTCTTGCCGTCACCGGTCGGCGCCAACCGCATTATGACGCTCTGCACATAGATTGGCAGGCGAGGGTTTTTTTGCTTCAACTCTCGCAGCACGTCAAGCCTGGCCAGGGCCTGGCTTACCGACGTATCGCCGTGCCTGCGCATTGCGACGAGTCCACCATACGCCACCATGTCGAGGGAAACGATCGCAGCGTCAAATGAGCGCATGTTTTGGGCCTTGAGCCACGATATGATCCGATCAGATTGTCCCGGGGTAGTAAAACGCCCGAGGAGGTCCTTTGGCGGCGTGACGATAGTAGCGTCGCCGATCATGCCCATGCGCACCGGGAATTGGAGGCATGGTGGGCGATCGTCCATAGGGATCAGCAGGATCCGTCCACCGGTAATGGCCTGACCTGCTACCAGGGTACTCAGACACAAACTGAAGAAACAAATACTTATGAAACGAGTTCTAAGATTGGCCATCGTTCTAATCGCGTAATCATCACCGGCCGTTCTTCGCCAGGTAAAATGTCGCTCGATATCGGTCGGCCCGATATGTTGTTCGGGCGCTCTCGAGCGGCTGGTTGGTATCCGAGAATACAAGTCGTTGGACCAGAAGCACGGGAGCCCCGACCTTGATGCCCAATTGTTTGGCAATAAACTTGTTTGCGATCGCTGCCTCGAGGCTTTCCGAGGCATGGTGCATCTGGACGCCATAGTTATCGATCAGGATCTGATAAAGAGAGTTCTTCTTCAGGTCCCAGTCTTTGAGGCCTGGGCAGAATTTCTCGCGCAGGTACGTGTCCTCATAGGCCATCGGTTCATCGTCCGCCAGCCTGAGCCGTTCAAGGTGGAACGTCTTTTCGCCGGGTGCGAGCTGGAGCTCGCGAGCAATCTGAGGCGGTGGATCTTCGCATTCTATTTTCATCACGCGCGAACTCGGCTTTAGACCGAGCAAATTCATCTCTTCCGAAAAACCCACGAGATTTCTTGTATGCAGGTCCACTTTTTTGTTTGAGACAAAGCTCCCTACGCCGCGCTCATAATAGATCAATCCCTCGTGCCTCAGGCGCAAAACGGCCTGGCGAACGGTCATTCGGCTAACCCCGTAGAGGTCGACGAGTTCGCGCTCGGACGGGAAGCTCTGGCCGGATTTCAGTTTACCGGTTTGTATTCGCCTTCTCAGCGCCGCGCAAATTTGAGCGTGCAATGGAGTCGTATCTTCACGCCGAAGTGACGTTCGTGCCATCGGTTTTGTTTCTCAGGTCGGGGTGGACTAGACCATGCGGATAGATAACACCCTTTTTCGACCGGTGTCAACTGCGTACGTGTAGGAGTTCAAATCAAGGTCCAATTGACACCCATGGACATTCTAGTTGACAGGAGCGTCATATTTCTGTTACAAGCTAGTGGTCTAGTCCACTATCGAGGTTTAATCGGTTGAATCACCGTCCCTAAGTCGAATCCCTTTCGAGCAGGGGGCAGGAGCTGACTTATAACTCAGAGGAATGCGCATGAATTACTTCAAATCACTTCTAACCGCTCTATCGGCGACGTTGCTTTGGCTGAGCATTTGCTCAGGACTGGCAACTGCCCAGCAAATCACGGCCACAATATCGGGCACGATCGTGGATCCGGCGGGCTCTGTCGTTGCGGGAGCGACCGTGACGGCGACCTCTGCCGAGACGGGTTTGGTGAAAACAGCTACGACCAATGAAAATGGGGGCTACACGATTACGTTCCTGGCTCCGGGGGTTTACAAGATTACCGTCAGTCAAACAGGTTTCACCCTCGTCACGCGGGACAATATCAAGCTCGAGGTTGCACAGACGGCTGAGTTGGACATCAGCCTCGGCGTAGCCTCGGCTCAAGCCGACGTAACTGTTGAGGGCGGCGAGACGCCGATGCTTCAAACCGAGACATCGCAGCTGGAGACGACCGTTGAGCAAAAGCTGATCCAGGACCTTCCCTCATCCGAACGAAATATATTTTCCTTCGTTAATTTGGTGCCGGGTACCATCGATACTAACGTAGCTCTTGGCAATCCAAACAGCGCTATCGGTTCCTCGGGAAACCGTAATTTTTTCGACTCAAACTTCGCCGTTAACGGGGGGCGGGCTTCTACGAACGACGTTCTTCTCGACGGGATCACGAACACTATCGGCGATTTCAATGGTGTCACCATTTCGCCGCCTCAAGATGCCGTGCGCGAGTTTAAGGTGGTATCGGGGGTCGCTCCAGCGGAATACGGGCGTACCGGCGGAGGCATAGTTACCATCTCGTCCAAGTCCGGAACGAGAAAGTATCACGGTGCTATCTATGAGTATTTTCAAGACGGCAACCTGAACGCAAACGGTTGGCAGCGTAACCGTCTGCGCCAAGCCAGGATAAACAAGCTCTCAAAACACCAGTTTGGGGGCGCCATTGGCGGCCCCGTCCATTTCTTTAACTTCGGCGAGAACGATGGGCCAATGTTCAGGAAGCTCGACAAGACCTTCTTTTTTGCCAACTATGAACTGCGGCGGCAGCAGGACCCGATCACTCGGACGTTGACTGTACCCACAGTGCGAATGCGTTCGGGAGATTTCGGTGAGCTGTTAACGGGGGCCGTGCGTACCGGTGTTCTGAATGCCGATAATACGCCTGCCCTGTTTGGTCAGCTCTATAACCCCTTCGGCGCGCTTGTGAATGGACGTCGACAGCCGTTTGCGGGCAATAACCTGAGTGCATTGCCGCGATGTCCAGCCACCGGCACTCGCACGGCAGCATGCCTCGATCCGGTCGCTCTCGCAGTTTTGCAATTCCTTCCGTTACCTACCCAATCGGGCCTGGTCAACAACTTTCTTTTCTCGGGCACCACCGAGTTTACCCGTGACATTGTGGCCGCGCGTATTGACCACACCATATCCGAGTGGCAAAATTTCTTCGTCCGATTCAGCTATGAGAAAAGGAGGACGGCCCCCCCAAACTTTTTCGGTAGCCAGGCAACCGCGATCTCGATCGTAACGGACAGGTTTATCAACACTACGTTTAATCATGTGTATAGCCTGACGCCTACCTTGATCAACAACTTTCGTGCGGGATTTACGCAAGCGGCGGCGCGCCAGGGGCCCAACAGCTTCGGTTTCGATATATCCAGCCTTGGATTTCCTGCTTATTTAGCGGCCGCTGCTCCGGTCGCGGTCTTTCCAACATTTACGATAGGCGGCGGTGCGGAGGGTCTGACCCCGGCCGGCGAATTTACGGGTGGCTTCATCGGAGGTTCCGGTAATAAGCAGGCCCGCGATACCCACAACGTTTCGGACTCCGTTACCTGGATTAAAGGAGCTCACACTTTCCGGGGAGGTGCCGAGTACCGCCTCTACAAATTCTATCCATTTCAATTCCTTACGCCCGCGGGCAGTTTTTCGTTCAACCGGTTTGCGACACGCGGTCCTACGCCGGCCCTCGCAGCCGGGTCTCCAACCGAATCAACGGGTTCATCGTTTGCGTCCTTTTTACTGGGTCTTCCCTCAGGTATCACCCAGGAGGTAGTCCAACCGATAACCATCTTTCACAATTATGGAGCGGGTTATGTTCAGGATGACTGGAAGATCCACCGAAGGCTGACGCTCAATCTCGGCCTCCGCTGGGACTTTGAAACCGGAACCGAGAGCCCTCAACAACAAATTACAGGTTTCGATTTCGATGCGCCTTCCCCTTTGCAGGGACGGCTTAACCTAACCAATCTCGATCCGTCTGTTGCGGCGATCAACCCTGGCATCAGGAACCTAACCGGGCGTCTCAGCTTCCCTGAGGGTGCTCAAAACGAGACCAATTTCGATCGGTTCGCTCCGCGGATCGGTTTTGCATTCAGTATCAACAGCAAGACGACGCTAAGAGGTGGTATGGGGACCTTCTTTTTACCCCTCTCGCTCGAAGCTCTGACGGCCGTAGGCGTCAACTTTACTAACAGCCAGTCGCAAACCGGCCTTGATGCTGCCCAGGTCTCGGCAAACACAATATTCCTGAACGATCCGTTCCGCATTACACCTCCGCAGGGTGTCGTCGGGAATACCCGCGGCGAATTTACCCGTCTCGGCGACAGTGTGGCCGGTGTAGTGGAGCCTGAACGGCCGAATCCCTACAACCGGATGTTCAACTTGGTACTTCAGCGGGAGCTCGCAAATAATCTGGTGTTTGATGTGGCTTATGTGGGCAGCCGCGGGCGCAATCTGCCATCCCGCGACGTTAATTTGAACCAGATCTCGTCAACTGCTCTCGAGTACGCTCGGACAAACTTTAGTCAGCCAAATACGTGCGGCGCGGCGGCATGTGCTTCGGTTGCCGCTTTCCTGGCGTTTGCCGTGCCAAATCCATTCGCCGGACTACAAACGGCTGTACCGATCAGCACGCAGATCACTGGAGCGACGATCCCGCGGGCCCAGCTCCTGAGACGCTTTCCGCAATATACTACCGTCACATGGAGCCGACCTCTGATAGGTAAGAGCAATTACAACGCGCTGCAGGTCAATCTTCAAAAGCGGTTTAGCAAAGGCTGGTCCGCTCTCGTTAATTACACATGGTCGAAGCTTCTCGATACGGGTGGAGTTGGCAATGGAGCTTCCTTTACGGATCCTACGAATGCTGAGGATGTTTTCAATTTTGACGAGGAGTACTCCTATTCAACGCTCGATGTACCACATCGAGTTACATCGAGCGTCACATATGAGCTCCCATTCGGTAAAGGCAAGTGGATCGGATCTAATTGGAGAGGGTTGACGAACGCTGTGCTCGGCGGCTGGCAGGTTTCCGGTACCGGCGTGTGGCAACGAGGGGCACCCCTCACAATAACCAACGCTACCGCATTTCCTGGCGGCGGCAGCGTATTGACTACTATTGGAAACTCACAGCGTAGACCAAATAGGCTTCCCGGCGTTCAAGCGGCATTTGACGATTTACACGATCGCGTGCAGCAAGGGTTGACGATCTTCAACTCCGCCGCCTTCTCCTCACCCAGCGACAGCCTATTTGAGTTTGGCAACGCAGCAAGAACGTACAACGATATTCGACGCGATAATTACAGAAACGTCGATCTCTCGATCATTAAGAATATTAACTTCAATGAAGGCAAGCAAAAACTTCAGATTCGCGGTGAGTTTTTGAATGCATTTAATTGGGTGGTATTCGGCACCCCCGGAACCCAGGTTGGCAACATCACTACGTTTGGAATAATCACCACGCAGGGTAATCGGCCCCGAATAGTCCAACTGGTGGGCCGTTTTACGTTCTGACCTCTTTTGGGAGCGGGCCGTTTGGTCCTTAACGACTGACGGCCGCTCCCTCCCTTCTTCATGGTTGGAGTCATAATTCTTTTGATCTTCGCGGGCTTCGCCCTGTTGATGTTCTCGCGAAAGATCCCCGCCTTGCTCGCTCTACCGGCGATGGCGCTCCTTATCGCCGCCATCGTGCGACTCCCGGTGATCAACATCCTCAACGATATCGTCGCGGGGGGAAGCATTAAGCTCGCGCCTGTGTACGTCGCCGTGTTTGCGGGCGCCATGATGGGGCGGGTCATGCTTCAGACCGGGATCGCGGAAGCGATCATCAAGAGGGCGGCTGAGTTCGGAGGCGACAAGCCCATCATAGTTGCGTTCGGGCTAATGATAGTTACCGCCGTTCTCTTTACGACGCTGCAGGGGCTTGGGGCGATCATAACCGTCGGGTCACTAGTGCTGCCGATCCTGATGAGTTTGGGACTTCCCCGCAAGCTTGCAGGAACGCTATTTTTGCTCGCCTTCGGTACAGGCTTTATATTCAACCCGATACTCTTTACTCTTTATCGCCAGCTTCTTAAGATCGAGGCCGATCAGCCGGTTCCGCATGAAGTAACAAATTTCGCGTTCGCATTGTTCGGGACGATGGTCCTTGCGGTTGTCCTTTACACCATCATTGCGGCAAAACGGTCGGGTGAGACCCTGTTCCTGGCGCACGTGAGTAAAGAAGAGTTTATCGAGAAGAATTTTAAACGAGACGTCCCGCTGGTCGCGCTCCTGACACCGATCATTCCGCTGCTGCTTTTCTTTGGACTGAACTATTTCAATATCAAGATCGATTTCATTGCGGCATTCATCATTGGTTCGTTGTTTGGAGTACTGACCACACAGCCGACTATGGCAATACGGAATTTAGCCGCCGCGGTCGTCCGGGGGATCGAGGATGGGGCTCCCGCTGCCGTTTTGATGATGGGTATCGGCATGCTGCTCAATGCCCTGAGCCTGCCGGATGTTAAGTCAGCGCTCGAGCCGATGATCAGGGCACTCCCTCTCCAAAGCCCGCTGTCCTACGTATTATTCTTCGGCTTATTGTCACCGCTCGCGCTCTATCGAGGTCCGCTAAACGTATTTGGCGTAGGCATCGGGATCTTTTCGATAATGTTCGGCGCCGGCGTACTGCCCGCCCTTGCCGTCCTCGCGGCTATCATGTCAATTGTGCAGGTGCAGAATGTTTGTGACCCCACAAATACACACAATGTATGGATCGCAAATTTCACGGGTCTACGAGTTGAAGAGCTGACGAAACAAACGCTCTTGCCCATGATGGCTGTCTGTCTCGTCGGATTGATCGTCGCTTCCTTTATGTTCATGAGGTAAGTTATGAGAACTAAAGTTCTTTATCTTCTGGTCTCTGTCCTCGTAAGTCTTCCCGTGTCCGCGCAAGCGGTAGCAGAAGTTTCTTCGGCTTCCGGTCAAAAGCACGTTATAGCCGGCCGAGATAGGACACGAGGCGACAATGAGATCGTTATCTACACGCCCGAGTACTACAAGAAAAGCCCTACGTTCAAAAACGGGATAGATGCCCTTATTCTTAATGGAAAGGTATCGGCGATACACGACCGGGCCGGAGCTGTTTATCTTCAGAATAAGGCTGACCCGGGGCCCCTGACCGTAGGGGCGGGCGGAGTCATACTGAGCGCCAACGGTGATGCCCGCAAGTGGGTGCTGGCGAATCTTCCGCTAGGCAGCACGGTCGTTATCACCGAAGTCGGAGCGAGAAGAGACTCGATGGCCGAGATCCCACCGGCGCCGTCTATCCCGTGCTTCGCGGGAGCCTATTATAGAAAAACAGTTACAAGTTTCGACGTTTGGACAGGAATAGCAGGCATTGTCAAACTCGGTACTCCAAGGGTCGACGAGGACCGACTAGATCCCGTTAAAAA
>DATLNN010000337.1:0-10998 GCA_035536695.1 Pyrinomonadaceae bacterium
GAGTGCCGGAACATGCACGCGCGCGTGGAACACGTCAAAACGTTCAGCCGCATGCAATCTCTTGATGTATCGGGCTCCCGCGAGCGTGTCGTAAAGAGTTGCCGGGGCCGATGGGCGTTTGTGATAGGCAAGTCGGTGCCATGTAATGCCGATCTGCTCTAGTCTCTTGCGCTCCACTTCGATCTCATCCGGGGTCCACGAGTTCTTGAGATCAGGCTCGAATGTGAGGAGGCTAACCCGCACACCGCCCTTTTGAATTTCCCGTAGATACGGGATCACCTGTGTTTGGACGAGCGG
The DNA here is from genome assembly GCA_035536695.1 of Pyrinomonadaceae bacterium. Lineage (GTDB taxonomy): Bacteria > Acidobacteriota > Blastocatellia > Pyrinomonadales > Pyrinomonadaceae > OLB17. Next base: position 298 of record DATLNN010000337.1, read on the forward strand.
CTCGCGCAGGCCAAAATAGCAGATGTAGAGGGTCTTCAGATCTCTATTGGGGGTCATTTCCGTTCGAGGCGGGCGTAACGTGACCGCGTCTATTTCTGATGGACCAGAAACGACTTTCCGCCCCAGTGGAAGTCTCGATACGGCATCAAACTGATGTCAGGATTTTTCTCCAGCCACTCTGCCGTCGCCTTTTGCTCTCCCTTGTCCGGCTTACCACTAAATGTGAACCAATCATCAAAGCATACAACGGCCCCGTCCACGAGCTTGCCAGTCAGCCAGTCGAGAACCGGGACGGTGGATTCGTAAAGGTCGCAGTCGATCCAGACGACAGAGAACTTCCGGTCAGTCGCACGGCCAGGCAGAGTTTTATCGAAATAACCCGGGACGATCTCGACTCGAGTAAAATCGACACCGACGCCCTTGAGATTTCGCTCAAATTCGCTGCGCCCGGCACTGAACTCGCCCGTCTCAAAGGGACCGCCGGTGTCGGCGCCCGCAACCTCCGGCAAACCCTCAAATGAATCAAAGAGCCAGAACCGCATATCCGAGAGAGCATGCCTTTTCGAAGCTTTCCATGCCTCAGTCGTGGTGCGGCCCTTGAAAACTCCGAATTCGGCATAATCGCCTTTGATCTTATTGTTCGCACAGTATGCAAACGCCATGCTGATCATATTCCCGTTCTCGTAGATGAAGGCATCAGCCACACGCGTTTGGTAGATCAACGGCATGGTCACCGGGCGGGCCAGCGTCGTCGACACGCGGCGAGACAAGTAATTCCCTATATCAAAAAAGGTTTCACGAAACCCCATTCAGTTCCTCTCCTTGCGCCCCGCTCTCATCCTCCGCAGCGGGTACTGAATAAAGTACAAAATATTGGCCGGCCGATAGCTCAAACTACGCAGCGCCGTGCGAAGTGAGGCCGCATAGTCACCGGCGTAAAAATAAGAACCTGATAGATTCTGATAGAGGTTCCCGTAAACCTTGCGACTGTGTGCCGTGGCGCCCTGGCCGAATGCCTTTGAAAACGCAAGCGTCATGTCACGTTCCATTACTTCAATATTGCCGTGCATATTTGCGCCATGGACCCGATAGTTGATCAGGACCTCGGGGACAAAACCGATAGGATAGCGGCTTGAGATGCGATAAAACAGGTCCCAATCGGCCGAGGTCGAGAGCGCCGTATCAAACCCGCCGATCTCGTCAAAAACGGACCGCGGAACCATAAACCCGCTTCCGCCGCCCAAAATACCCTCTGTCGCAAGCATCAGCAGCTGGTCCGCGATCTGCCCGTGACCGCCGTCTAGCCGGTCGCGAATATGATTACCGACGGCATCCACCTCGCGAACTCCCACGTGGACCAGGCCGAGTTTCGGGTTGAGTGAAAACTGCTCGACCTCTCTCTCGATCTTTTTCGGCAGCCATGAATCGTCGGCGTCGAGAAACGCCACATACTGGCCATGGCTCGACATTACCCCGTTGTTTCGCGCGGCGGAGACGCCCTGGTTGTTCTGAAGGATCAACAGGATCCGGTCACCGTAGCTTTTCAAGATCTCGCTCGAGCCGTCTGTCGAACCATCGTCAACCACGATGATCTCTATGTCAGGATATGTTTGGTTTAACACTCCCTCGATAGCTTCGCGCAGGTAATGAGCGTAGTTGTAATTTGGAATGATCACGCTGACCGACATAAGTTTGTAATCGCCAACTCAAGTGCGCTCGGCGGCGACAAGGACGGAACCCCCGTTCTTTCTACTCTCCGACACCTTCCAGCCGTTACTCTCAACTTGACGGGTCAAGCGATCGATGGTGTATTCGCGTACATGGTCCGCGTCGGTATAAAACCGGCAGCCCTGCCTCAGGCGCACGCAGTTCAGCGGATCATTCTCAAAATCGGGCACTTCGACAATGATGCTTTTCGCTATTTCGCGTACATCACGAAGAAAAAGGTCCGCGTCATCTATATGTTCGATAACATGTGCCAATAGCGCAAGGTCGAACGTGCGGTCCGCCGCGTAATTTCGAAAGTCGCCAAAGATATACTCGACATTGGGCTTGTCCGATTCGCTTATCGCCCTGTCGATCTCACTCTTATCGCAATCGATGCCCACTACGTGCGCGGCGTAGGGTGAGGCCACCTGGCACCAGCGCCCGCTGCCGCAGCCGATATCTATGACCGTGCCATTAGGTGGTATCCAGCGCTCAAGAATCTCCGCATTCAGGGCCTTGGTTTGGGTATGAAATGCCTTGTCGTACACTTCGCCGCTTAACTCGAATGCAAACTGCCAGCTCAGCCGGGCCGCGTTCAAAAAAAACCGCAGGCTCCGCTCGCTACCCAAAATGCGCCTTGCGACGTGGGCCGCCCGATAACTAAGTGAAACAGTCAATTGCCGCGGTTTTGCGCGCGGCATCTCAAGCTGCTCATCAGAAAACGTCATTTTTTGTCGGTCAGCCATCCGCTGTACAGGGTGAAAAGTCTGTCGACCATTCGCTCCGCGGTAAAGCGCTCGACGACGGATCTCCGGCCTGCAGCAGCGAGACGTGTGCGCAGGTCCATATCATAATAGACCCGCCTGATCTGCGCCGCGATCGTGTCCGCCCGGCCGGCTTCGATCAAGATACCATTTTCACCGTTGTCTATCACTTCTGGTGCTCCGCCGACATCGGTCGCGATCACAGGAAGACCCGTACCCATTGCCTCAATCAGGACCTGGCTGAACGCCTCTGATAGCGACGGCTGGATGAAGAGGTCCATTGCGTTAAGACACGCCGGGACGTCATCTCGCCAGCCTGCGAAGATAACGCGGTTGGGGCCCAGCCCCTCGGCGGCCGAGTGCACGTCGGACAGCATGCCTCCTCCAACGAGAAAAAGCCTGGCGGTCGATATCTCTTTCGAAACCTGCTCAAAGGCGTGTACCAACTGCAGATGTCCTTTGCCCGGAACGAAGTTACCGACATACCCGATAACAAAATCGTCCGCGCCGAAGCCAAATTCGTCCCGAACCCGCAGCCTGAGGTCCGAGCGTGGAGCCACCTTTTCGAAATCAAATCCTATGTGGACGATCTCAATGTCATCGCGAGCAATACCGTCGATTTCACGCATATATAAACGCGCGGCTTCAGAGACGGTCATCACATGATCGGCCTTCTCCGCCATCCATTTATCGGCCGCAATATGCACGCGCGAACCGAGCATGCGCACAACACTAGTATGATGACGCATCAGAGCGACAATGGCCTTAGGACGCAGCCGCTTTGCTAAAAGACCGATTATTCCCGCGAAAAAGAGGTGGGTGTGAAGAATATCGACATTCTTGCTGCTCAAAAATCGGCTAAGTCGATAGGCGGCACTTAGATACAGGATCTTGTTCGACGCCCCGAGGTTAAGATACTCGACACCTGAAAATTGGCCGAGCCAGGTCGGCGGCGGCCCCGGCCCAAGCTCAACCAAAGAGACCGTTACGCCCCGGCTGGTGAGTCCGCCCACGATGTTTCTGAAGAAATCGGTTTCGAACGTTGTGTCGCAAAAATGGCAGACGTGCATCTATTCGGAGTTCGTGAGGATGACGTCAAACAGTTCGGACTTTGAAACGAACCATTCGCGATCCGCCGGTTTTCCCTCAAAGCTGACCCGATAACCGTGCCGCTCAAGCAGGTCCCAGATCTCCTCGATCGCCTTTGGCGCATTTGGGATGAATGGCGGATGGACCGAAAGCAGTATTTGGGGCCGAAACTCAGCCAGCGTTTTCTCGGCGCCGATGAGTAGGTCGAGCTCCGATCCCTCAACGTCGACCTTTATACAGTCGGGCTTCACATCATGCTCGGTGACAAATTCGTCAAGGCTGACGACTTGAACCTCGAACTCGTTTCGGGTATTTTCTCCACGCACGAGCGAATTCACGACCGGTATTTCATCGCCAGAATCGTAAAACATCGTCGTTGCTCGCTCGCGCGCAACCGCCTCGGAGCGGACCTCGACGAAATCTTCGAAGCCGTTGACGTGTAACACCTGTTTCATAACATCACGCGTTGACGGCGTCGGCTCAAAAGCGATCACCCGACCCGTTTCACCGACCTTTTTGGCTGCTACAACGCTAAAGAGCCCGATGTGGGCCCCGATGTCGAGAAAAGTTTCGCCCAACGTGAGATTGTCCCGCAAAAAGGCGAAAGTCTCTGGTTCGTAATCGGTTTTGAAATACCGGCTCCAGCGCGGCGGAAATCTGACCGGGTTCCCATGAAAATTACGCTCGATACCGCGGCCGAGGGTCGCGGCATCTATCGCCTTGTAGGCGAGCTGTTTGAGTGCATTCATTCTTTCAAAGTCCTTTACCGCGTCCCCCTCGACGTTTGTCCCTAAAACGCTTTACGTTACCGGCACCAAGCGTGCTCAGGAGGAACGTCCGCCAGGCCAGACGGCTGTCGGGCCGCTGGAGCAATGCCTTCACGGCGTAGCGGCGCGCCTCGCTCATCTGCAGCTTTTCGAAATATGCCCCGGCCATCTGTGCGTCGATAGCGGCACGCAGCCGCGGTTTGTCCGGCACGAGTGCGGGGTCTCGCGTGACGGCGGCATCAAGTACCTGTATTGCGTATTCATACATGCTGTCGAGATTTGACGTGCTGCAGTTATTTGCATGGACCCGGTACGCCGCGAGCGGCCACTCGGTATAAACGACCTCATTGTCCTTCGCGATGCGTATCCACAGGTCGCGGTCCTCCCAAACCTGTGATTGGTCAAAGCCGCCCACTGCTGCAACCGTTTCGCGCCTAAATAAATTGGTGGGCGAGGCCGGCTGAAACCTTGCCCAGATCAGGTCTTCGTAAATATCGCCGCCGTGATAAGCATATTGCTCCGAATATCGCCCCAATTTCTTGCCGTCGCCGTCGATGATCGTGCAATCAGAGTAGGCAGCCGGAAGGCCAGTCTTCGTTAGCTCGGCGACCTGCACCTCCAGCTTATCCGGCTCCCAAACGTCATCGGCGCCGACATACGAGAAATATTCGCCCCGCGAAAGCGCAAGGCCTTCGTTAAGCGAAGCGCACAAGCCCCGGTCCTCTCGCGAAAAAAAAGTGATCGGCCGATCGGCGAAATCGGCGATCGTAGCCTCTACAACTTCGGCAGTATTATCGGTCGAACCGTTGTCCACAATTATCAGCTCGAGATCCTCGAACGTCTGGTTAAGAACGCTGAAAATCGTCTCCCTGACATAAAGGCCGGCGTTGCGCGTCGGTATGACCACGCTGACCACAGGCTTCACTTCTGACTTCATAAACTCAACGTCGCCCTACCCGCGAGGGCAGACAGCCTCGCCGTGATCCACGCGGTCTCCTCGCGCCCCAGGACGATCTTCCAAAGGACAAAAAGATACAGCATAGAGGACAACGTGAATAGAATAACAACCGCCGCGTTCAAAACGGAAAAGTACAGGCTCGCGGCAAGCGGCACCAGCATGATCAAGGCGGCAAGGGCAAACCGTTCGAGCCGAACGTCGGCAAGCCCAAGACCCGCGTAACGTCGGGCAAAAACAAACCAGAGCACGCCCTCGACACTTGTCTTCAAACTCCAGCCTATAGCCGCACCCAGCGCACCGAACCGCCAGGTAAGGAACACGATCAGAAGCACGTAAGGGACAAATTCAATCAGAAAAAGCCTGGCAAAAAGGTCGGTCCTGCCGCGGGCCATGATCGCCGCATACGGCAGGTACGCCGGAACGTTAAAGACAAGTCCCCACAATAAAACGTAAAACAGCGGCGGACTCTCGACGCCAAAACTTTCTCCCGCATAGACGGTGAATAAAGGTTTTGCTGCAATGATAAAAAAAACGATCGCCGGCGCCAGACCAATAAGAGTCAGCCTGATGCCTCGAGAGTAAAGGCCCTGAAGCTGCTCGCGGTTTTCATCGGCCTGAAGGCGCGAGAACGCAGGGATGAGCGACTGGATCATCGCGTTCGAGAACAGTGTCATCATCGTGATGAACGTAAACGCCGTCGTGTAAAACCCAAGAGCTTCAACCGAAACCAACTTCGGCAGAATACCCTTTTCTATATTGGCGAGAAACAACGAAGCAACCGAGCCCATAACCAGCGAGGCGCCGAAGGCGACCATCGAACGCATGAGTTTGCGATCGATGGGACCGGTCAAAAAGTTTGGGAGCAAGCGACTGGAAACTATTAGATGCCCCGTCAGATTGATCAGGCTTGCGGCAAGAAGGACCGAGACAGCCCCCAAAACGCCGTAACCGAGATAGACGACCACGGGTGTTGCAATAAGCCCCGCCGTGCGGGAACCGGCATTTACAAGGGTGTTCAGGTCCATTCTGAGCCTCGTTAGCTGGGGTGAATTCAGAATGCCGCAGAGGAAATTGACGACCAACGTCACCGACGCGATCCGGAGCGCCGTTACAGCCTCGCCCCGCATGGCAACCGAAATGTCGTCGTAAAACGAGATGATCACGTCGGCGAGCAGAATTACGGCCAGCGCGATCGGCACAGATGTGGCGAGCGCGATCACGGCCGCGCTGCGCACAACGCGGCCTTCTTCGGCCCCATCGCCGCGCGCGTAGGCCGCCGACCCAAACCTGACCGCAGCCAACGCCATGCCGAAATCGGCGAACAGAAAATAATTCGGAATAACCGCAACCAGCGTCAGCAAGCCGTAACCTTCAGCCCCCAGCATCTTGATCGTGTACGACATCGCAACGATCGAAACCGCCATCGGCCCCACCTGCCCGGCAAGGGTCCACAAGGAGCCTTTGACGACCTTTGTCGTCATCCCGGCTGTCGAAACTGGTTGGGATGCGTCCGGCGCGGTTGTGTCTGGAGTCACCTTGGAAGTTTATGGACGCTTAATAAGGGTGTCAAACAGGTTGGGCGGGGCCGAGCGCACGTCCCGGTAAAGCGATCTAAAGCCAACGGCGCGCCCGCCCGAAATACGCTTCGTATTCGGCTCCGAAAACCCGTCTTAATCGGGGCTCCTCATGAAAAACGATAAATAGGTTAAAGGCAATAAAAACGAGGGCGGCATACCCCGCGACGATCAGCGACCGCCAAAAAATGGCTTCCCCGATCAAGAGCACGATTGCTCCCAAATACATCGGATTGCGCGAGTACCGATACAGGCCTCTTTCAACGAGTTTTGTGGTTGGGTCAATGGGCGAGATCGTTCCTCGTCCTTCGGTCGCAAATCGCAAGATACACCGGACGAGGATCAAGAGACCCGCGAGAGCAATGGCCGCCCCGACAAAATGCCACGAGGTCCACACCTCAGGTAAGAAGGTCCGGCCAGTGCTCCTGAGGAGCAAATATGGAAGCAGCCCGGTTACTAAGCCGGGCTGCAGGATAGTAAACAGTAGGTTTCGAAGAAGAAGAGATACCATTAATGTTCGCGATTTGAGCCTTCGGGCAGGCTGCCGTGATAGATCTCACCGCCGGCCGCGACAAACTCCTTGGCCTTTTCACCCATGCCCACGGCAAGCGCTTTGTCCTCCGCTACACCTTGTTTTGCCGCGTATTCACGAACATCCTGCGTGATCTTCATCGAGCAAAAATGCGGGCCGCACATTGAGCAGAAGTGTGCCAGCTTGGCGCCCTCGGCAGGAAGGGTTTCGTCATGAAACTCTTTTGCTTTTTCAGGATCAAGCCCGAGGTTGAATTGGTCTTCCCAACGAAACTCAAATCGAGCTTTTGAAAGTGCATTGTCGCGGTATTGCGCTCCCGGGTGGCCCTTGGCAAGATCCGCGGCGTGAGCGGCGAGCTTGTAAGTGATAACGCCTTCCTTTACGTCCTGTTTGTTCGGCAAGCCGAGATGCTCTTTGGGCGTGACGTAGCACAACATTGCGGTACCGAACCACCCGATCATGGCCGCGCCGATCCCGCTTGTAATGTGGTCGTATCCAGGCGCGATATCCGTGGTCAATGGGCCCAGCGTGTAGAACGGGGCCTCGCCGCAGACCTCGAGCTGCTTGTCCATGTTCTCTTTGATCAGGTGCATCGGGACGTGGCCCGGCCCTTCGATCATGGTCTGGCAATCCATTTCCCACGCGATCTTTGTGAGCTCGCCAAGTGTGTCGAGCTCGGCAAACTGCGCTTCGTCATTTGCATCGGCGATCGAGCCCGGCCGCAAGCCGTCGCCCAGCGAGAATGCGACATCATAGGTGCGCATGATCTCACAGATCTCTCTAAACCTTGTGTATAAAAAGCTTTCTTTGTGATGAGAGAGACACCACTTGGCCATTATCGAGCCGCCGCGGCTCACAATGCCCGTCGTGCGTTTTGCGGTCATCGGAATGTACGGCAGCCGCACACCGGCGTGGATCGTAAAATAATCGACGCCCTGCTCGGCCTGTTCGATCAGCGTGTCGCGATATATTTCCCACGTCAGGTCCTCGGCCTTGCCGTTCACTTTTTCGAGCGCCTGATAGATCGGGACTGTCCCGATCGGCACCGGCGAATTGCGTAATATCCATTCTCGCGTAGCGTGGATATTCTTGCCGGTCGAGAGGTCCATTACCGTGTCGGCTCCCCACAACGTGGACCAGCGCATCTTTTCTACCTCTTCTTCGATCGAGGAGGCGACAGCTGAATTGCCGATGTTGGCATTGATCTTGACCAGGAAATTACGCCCGATGATCATCGGCTCGCTTTCGGGATGATTGATGTTGCTCGGTATGATCGCCCGACCGCGTGCCACCTCGTCACGGACAAACTCGGGCGTAACAAACTCGGGGATCGACGCTCCGAACGATTCGCCTTTATGCTGGTGCATCAGCGACGATCGGTCGTCGGCCTCGCCGTTTTGCAGTGTTTCGAATGCTATCTTTCTCCCCAGATTCTCGCGGATCGCGACGAATTCCATCTCCGGCGTAACGACCCCGTTGCGCGCGTAATGCATTTGAGTAACGCAAGAACCGGTTTTGGCACGGAGCGGGGCACGGCGCAAAGCTGGAAATTCTTCGAGCGCACCGTGATCTTTGATCCGCGCAATGTTTTCCGAGCCCTTCGTGAGGTAGCCGTTGTCCTGCGGTAGAACCGCCCGGCCCTGGTATTCCTCAACGTCTCCGCGACCGGTGATCCAGTCGCGACGGAGCGGCGGCAAGCCTTCTCGAACGTCGCATTGAACCTCCGGATCGGTCCACGCGCCGCTCGTATCGTACACACGCACCGCGGGATTTGCGGTGAGCGTCCCATCCATCTCTTTCGATGGCGACAGCGTGATCTCGCGAAATGGGACACGCAAACCGTGCCTGTCTTTATTCAGGCTGTTCCCGTTTGTCTCGATGTACGTCTTTTGCGATGCAGGCAGGGATGCCTGGTCGCTGCTTTTTTCTTCTGACTGCTGACTGCTGACTGTTGTCTGATGTTCCATTGTTTTTCTCCCTACGTCGGTATTATCCGAATCAGGTCTTTGGGTCTCGCCCGCTGAATGCGAACGACTCTCAGCAATGTGCTCCCCCGAAAACAGTTGTGCGATCATATATTACGTTAACAACGGGGCACGCCCAAACACACATGCTTAACGGCTGCAAAACGAAATATTGCCAAATTCCACAAAAACTTAATATTTAACTTACAACCTCAGAAAAAGTTCGTTATACTAAGCAGTGTAGAGCTTTGTTCAAACAGAGCCAAGTAGTTTTAACCTCATGACAAGGCTGGTTTTAGGTATTATCGCCGTATTTTCTTTGCAGGTAGCGTTTATGACCTACCAGTCGATCGACCGATGGTTCGGCTCGGTGGGGTCGACGGTCGGCGAGGTGACGGCGGAATTGCTGCCGATCGCCGAAGTCGCAATAGCCGATGTGGCAGAAGAGCCGGCACCCGGGAAACCGACTGAGCTCAAAAAGCCCGGTTACCTTGCGAAGACAGAACGGCGGCGTCGCGCGCAATTGGCATTTACAGCCGTAAGAAAAACACCTGTTGCGCCTCGTCATCCCGTCAGAGACCAGGCCGCTGCCGATATGAAACCCGTGGTCATCGAATACAAGGGTCCACCCCGAAAAACCTATGGATCAGAACATATCGCCGCGAGATCGGACCGGCCACGTCCCGAGAAGAGGTCGTTTTTTGCACGCACCCTGTCAATTGTGAAAAAACCGTACAGCTGGCTCAAGGCGGTAGGATCAAAGCTCAGATAACGCCACTCGCCGTTCGCTTTCTTCGTAGTAAACCCACATCCGATCCTTGATCGCTCGCTCAACTTCGGGCCGCGGTCTCTGCGCGCCTGCATGAAGGTTCGATTTGACCACAACGAGCATAATGTAACCGAGCGAACATTCCCCGAAAAGGGGCGAAGCTATGATAGGTATTAGTTGGAGACCTATGGGAGTCTTGGCTGAGTGGCGACACGCGGCCGCGAAACACAGGCGTCTGCGACATCGCTCAGGACCAATTTGAGGAGTATCTATGCCAGAAAAGACAAATAAGGAAGAAAGGCACCAGTCGAGCGGTAGCACCGGACAGCCGCGCGCCGCCAGCGGTGACAATGATCTACTTGAAAATCATCTAAAGGAAAAACCAAACACCGGCGATTACGTCGCTCCGTCCTATCAGGGCAGCACGACAACGTCGAATCAGGGCGGCCTGGAATCGCTTCCGGGTGGCAACCCCGGCCAGGGCGGTGCGTCATCCACCGGTGACTAAGCTGAGCGAGAAGGACCCGACCGGCAAACAGTCGGGACGGGTTATCAGAAGTGGACAGCCACACCTATT
>DATLNN010000338.1:0-3444 GCA_035536695.1 Pyrinomonadaceae bacterium
GACCAACTACGGCATCGTCGTCGATAATTCGGGTTCGATGCGGCAGCAGCTCGATAAGGTCGTAGAAGCGGGTAAGGTGCTTGTTAACACAAACAAGCCGGCCGATGAAACTATGATCATACGGTTTGTCGGCCGCGACAAGATCGAGATCGAACAGCAGTTCACGTCAAACAAGGCGGACCTCATCGACGCTCTCGACAATCTTTACATAGAGGGCGGCCAGACCGCGGTGATCGACGCCGTCTATCTCGCGGTGGAAAATATCGACGAATACGAGAGATCGAAAAAGTCGGACGACCGTAAACGGCGTGCCCTCATCCTCGTAACCGACGGCGAAGACCGCAACAGCTATTACAACGAGAAGCAGTTGTTTGAGTTACTTAAAGAGTCCGAGGTGCAGATCTTCGTGATCGGATTCGTCGACGATCTGAGCAAAGAAGGCGGATTTATCAGCAAGAGCCCTCAGGCCAAGGCGAAAGATTTCCTTGAACGAATCGCAAAGGAATCGGGCGGGAAAGCCTATTTTCCAAGGACCACAGCAGAGCTGCCTAGCCTGGCCCGAGAGATATCAAGCGAGCTGCGTACTCAGTATTCGATCGGCTACATTCCATCGAATGACCGAAAAGACGGCACGTACCGTTCGATAAAGGTTTCGGTTGACGACGGGCCTAATAAGGAGAGGCGTATCGCCATAACCCGCGCGGGCCGTACCGCTGAGGGTGGCTCACCACAAACTCCTCCTAAATCGCCCGGCGCCCCGCCGAAGAACCCGTGATGTTCTTGCTAGTCGACTTTTTATGTAGGCCGCTTATAAAAAGCGGCCTTTTGAATTTATCGACGACGCGGATTAAGATTGGGCCTGCCAATAAGTTAACCATCATCGGAATTCAAATTTACATGAAAGAATGGCCCGGCACCGGAAGGATACAACTTTCGATTTCTCTATTAGTTATTTTCGGCCTGCCCATCGGTATCCTCGGGCAACAGCCTTTTTTGACTGATGACACTGATGTGACCGAGAAGGGCAAGTTTCATCTCGAAATCATCAACGAATTCGACCTGTTGCAACGTACGTCGCGGCCTCTTCGGTACCAAAATGCCACGCGTGCAACTATCGCCTACGGCGTGGCGGAGAATGTCGAGGTCAGCGTGGCCAGCGTTTTCCTGACCGTCAGAAGCGGCGAGGCGCCCCGCACGGCGGCGGGCGTCGGCGACACGACCATAGCGGTCAAGTATAATTTACTAAAGGAGAAAGAGGATTCAAAGCTTCCGGCGATGACCGTGAGCGGTTATGTCCAAACACCTACGGGTGATTCGAATCGCGGCTTAGGCAGCGGGGTCTTCGATTACGGAATCATCGGCATCGCCCAGAGGACGTACCGCTCAAAGAATGTCGTGCGTTTAAACGCCGGTATTCTTTTCTCTGGCAATACCCAAACAGGAGCTCTCGGCATCGTGGCCGTACGGGGCAGAGTTTACACGGGCGGCATATCCTACGTCCGCTCGGTCAACGACCGTCTGCAGCTTGGCGCCGAGCTTACCGGCGCTGTTACGGGCAGATTTGAACTCAGTAGAGGCCAACTTCAACCTCAATTCGGAGGTAACTATCAGATCCGAAAGAATACAACGGTTGACTTTGGCCTGATCGTTGGGCGCTTCGCCGCCAGCCCGCGGGCAGGGCTCCAAATCGGATTTTCGCACGATTTTTAACGGCCGCAAAGTTTGGTGATGTTCTCTAAGGCACGCAGGGTCTTGTCTACTGATTTCGTCTTGGCCGCAAGCACGTAGACGCCCGGACGGAATTTCTGCAACATTTCGTCCGGCCGTTTCGCCGTTATCAGCCCTTTCGGCTCGTCCGTAAATGTGAATACCGACGTTCCTTTTCTAAGGGAAGGATGGACCGTGACCTTTGCGGTGTCTAGTAGAGAGAGGTCAAGAACGTATTGGTGGTGAATACTGTCCCACCCGAATTGATCAGCACCCGCACTCAGATTGAGCGAAGATTCACCCGGCGGAAACGAATTCGAGCCGCCCGCTGCCGACGAGAAGGCCCGTCTGGTTTCTGTCTTGATCGAGACGCGGCAATCATCGAATTTCACGCTCCTGACCCACGGAGCCTCATACAAGGCCTTCTTTAATGCCTTCTGCGCGTCGATCACTTCACGGGCCGTCGCTTGCCCGGATGTATGGAGCGCAAAACTAAGTGCAACGCATGCGAGAGCAAAAACTTTCATACTGCCTCCCTAGTCTTCCGGTACCGTTCCCGAGATCTTCTTGCGCGTTGTTTCGCCGGTTCTGAGAACGGCAATGCCTTGATCGACCTCCCCATGAGGACGTGGAATTACGTGTGTAGCCGTCACCGTGCCGACACGGCGGGCGGCGGTGGCTCCGGCGTCGACCGCAGCCTTTACGGCGCCGACCTCACCGCGAACTATGGCTGTCACCAAGCCGGCATCGACCTTCTCATAGCCGACAAGCTTTACGTTGGCCGATTTGACCATAGCATCGGCAGCCTCGATCATTGCGACCAGCCCAAAACATTCGATCATCCCCAAAGCTTCCATATTAGCCTATCCTTTTGACGAATATTTGTTCGTTCTTGGGCCCAATTGATGTCGAAAGGTCACACAAAATCTCAACAGTATAACATGAACGGCCCGACCCATCCGCCTACCTCCAAAAAATCATTACGTAAACCGTCGCCGCCGCGATGATGGCGATCAAGAACGCGAACAAAACGACAAGCCGGCCTGAGGTGTCCGTGGCCGACTGCCAGACATACTCGGCGGGCAGACGCCGCTTTATCCGAGACATCTTTCTCTCGGCCGCGGCCTTTGCGAGCTTGTCGCTGCTGTCGGCCTCTTTGATCTCGGACTGCTCGGCCGGAATCTCAATGTCCGTGGCAGCCCCCGTATGCGGAGAAGTTTTCGTGTCTTTCGGATGAGCCGTTATATCATTGAGCTTAAATCTACTAGCCAGATCGTCGAGAGCAGCCTGCGTTTCGGCATCATTTGTTCCAACTGCACTATTCTCGCCTGTGGATTCTTCGCGTCTGGCCGTTCGTTTCACCGGCAGCCGATTGCCACAGTTGTAACAAATCGCGGTATCGGCGCGAATACCGACACCGCATTTGCTGCAAGCTTTCTTTCTGGTCCTTGCTTTCGGCATGGGCTAGACGGTCGCGAACACCTCTTTTTCGTCACCAAGATCGCGGGCCGAGGGCGTGAGAATCGTCTTCTTTGAGATATAGATCTTTTCGCCCTTGTTGATCGCCCGCCGGACATCGTCCTCGCTTACAAAATCGACTGCCTTGGGTGGAGCGCCGTTTTGCGCTAGAACCTCGCTCTTAATCTCGTGAATGACCGTCTTAACGGGGTCGCCCGGCGGCGACGTTTCCACCGGTGGGGCATCAGCAAGTTTCTTGCTCAAAAAACTGTCGACGAT
>DATLNN010000339.1:0-4374 GCA_035536695.1 Pyrinomonadaceae bacterium
GCGAGGCTTTTGTCGGGACTTCGCGCGATTTTACAAAAGGCTCCATACCGGCGGCGCTTATTATTTTGGCCATCCCGATGATCCTCGAGATGTCGATGGAATCGCTATTTGCGATCGTCGATACGTTCTTTGTCTCGAGGCTTGGGGCCGATTCGATCGCCGTTGTGGGGTTGACCGAGTCTATTCTCGTGCTGGCTTATGCTGTTGCGATCGGCCTGTCGATCGGGGCGACGGCGACGGTTGCCCGACGGGTGGGAGAGCAGGACCTTGACGGCGCCGCGCGGACCGCTACGCACGTGGTGTTCCTGGGCGTTTTTGTTGCGCTCGCTATGGGCCTGCCGGGGATTATTTTTGCTCCGCAACTTTTCCGGCTTCTTGGCGCGGAGCCGCAGGTGATCGAGCTTGGCACGCCATTCATGCGGATCATGCTGGGCACAAACGTCGTGATCGTGTTTCTGTTCCTGCTCAATGGTATCTTTCGCGGGGCGGGTGACGCGGCGATCGCGCTGCGCGTGCTCATAATCGCCAATGGGCTGAACATCATATTCTGTCCGCTGTTTATTTTCGGCATCGGGCCGTTTCCGGAGCTCGGCGTTACCGGCGCAGCGGTCGCGACCGTATGCGGGCGGGGTGCGGGCGTGGCGTTTGCGGCGTGGGCGCTGTTCATTCGGGAAAATGGCCGACTGCATGTCAAACGGGAGCACTGGAAGTTTAATCCGAAACTTTTGTGGTCGCTGGTGACCCTTTCGTCTACTGCAGTGCTTCAGTTCCTGATCGCGACGCTCAGCTGGAGCGGGCTCGTGATGATACTCGCCGGATTTGGAACCTTCGCTCTCGCCGGCTATCAGATCGGGCTTCGCGTGATCATGTTCGTACTGCTTCCGGCCGTCGGCCTGGCGAATGCAGCCGCTACACTCGTCGGCCAGAATCTGGGCGCCGGCCAGCCCGAACGCGCCGAGCGATCGGTCTGGACTGCGGGGATACTGAATGCCGTGCTGCTCGGGCTTGCCGGCGCATTCTTTGTGTTCTTTTCGGGCGCCGTGATCGGTGTCTTTACCCAGGAGCCTGAGGTCGCAGGGTTCGGCCGTGATTGCCTTCGGATCGTTGGCTACGGATACGCCTTTTACGGCCTCGGCATGGTGATGGAAACCTCGTTCAACGGCGCCGGCGACACTTGGACGCCGACATATCTTAATTTGATCGTTTTTTGGATGATCGAGATACCGCTCGCGTACGTTCTGGCGAACTGGGCAGGAATGGGGCCGGTGGGCGTATTTTGGGCGATCACCATTAGTTTTTCGATCCTGGCGGTCGCGAGCGCTATTCTCTTCCGCCGCGGAAAGTGGAAGCTGAAGGTGGTTTAGAAATGAGGTTTTACCACAGAGGCAACAGAGAACACCGAGAAAGGCTGAATATTTCACGGGTCCTGTGTGTCCTCTGTGCTCTCTGTGGTAAAACCTTCCTATGCGGCGCGGAACGTTTCCCGATCCTTTGACTTACGATTATCCCGAATGGGTCTCGTTCGGGGACTATCTTTATCGATCGCACGATATCGTCGCATTCGGCGTTCCGCTTACGGTCGATAACGTTCGCGAGGCGTATCTGAGCGGGATCTTCCCGTGGCATACCGACGGCATACCGCTGCCGTGGCATTGCCCCGAGCGCCGGGCGATCCTTGAATTCGCGAGCTTACGCATTCCCCGAAGCCTGGCGAAGGCACGACGCTCGACAAGTCTTACATTCACTATCGACACGGCGTTTCGGCGCGTCATGCGAGAGTGCGCATTGGCCCATCGGCCGGGGCAGTTTGGGACCTGGATAACACCCGAGTTTGAGCGCGTGTTTACCGACCTGCACGAGCAGGGAATGGCTCATAGTGTCGAGGCTTGGGACACCGATGGCCGTCTTGCAGGCGGACTTTACGGCGTCGATGCCGGCGGCGTTTTCTGCGGCGAATCGATGTTTTACAAAATGCCCAATGCGTCGAAACTGGCTCTCCTCTTTCTGGTCGATCACCTGCAGTCCCGCGGAGCTACCTGGCTCGACAACCAGGTGATGACGCCGCATTTTGAATTGTTAGGCGCGAGCGAGATAGGCCGGCATAATTTTCTTGCCAAACTAAGATCGACACAGCTCGAAGGGCACACGCTGTTTCATTCGGAATAAGTGGTAAGTTATAGGTTGAAACTTATAACTTTGCACCTACCACTTATTTCGGAACACATATTCTTATGGTTAATCGGTTTCTCATCTACGGTGCTAACGGCTACACCGGCGAATTGATCACCAGGTTTGCAGCCGAACGCGGTATGACGCCGATCGTGGCTGGGCGCAACGCGATCGCGATCGAAGAGCTGGCGAAGAAGCATCATCTCGAATACCGCGTTTTCTCGCTCGACGAAACATCGAGGCTCGATGGCGCCCTGCAGGAGGTAAGCACGGTGCTGCACTGCGCGGGGCCGTTCTCGCTCACGTCGCGCCCGATGGTGGAGGCCTGTCTGCGAAATAGAAAACACTACACCGACATCACGGGCGAGATCGCCGTGTTTGAAGCAATGGCTCGTCTCGATGACAAGGCGAAAGCGTCGGGGATCATGGTGATGCCGGGCGTCGGGTTTGACGTCGTGCCGTCGGACTGCCTCGCCCGCCATCTCAAAGACCGGCTGCCGACGGCGACGCATCTCAGCCTGGCATTCTACGGCGTCGGGCGCATCTCGCACGGGACGCAGGCGACAATGACGATGAATGTGGGCAAGGGCGGGGCGATCCGAAAAGACGGCAGGATCACGCCCGTTCGGGCCGCATGGAAAACGCGCGAAATAGACTTTGGCGAGGTAACAAAAACCGGCACGACCATTCCCTGGGGCGATGTCGCAACGGCATATTATTCAACCGGCATACCAAACATTGAGGTGTTTACGGTCATCCCGCCAAAAAATCTGAAAATGCTCAAGCTCAGCCGGTATCTCGGCTGGCTGCTGGCAACCGGCCCCGTCCAGGATTACCTGCAAAAACAGATCCCGCCTGGCGGCCCGTCCGATGCCGAACGTGCCAAAGGAAAGTCGCTGCTCTGGGGCGAGGCCACCGACCTGAACGGCAATCGCGTCGAATCACGGCTGCAGGGGCCCGAGGGATACACGCTAACCGCGCTGGCGGCATTGAACATCGCGCAAAAAATACTCGACGGCAATTTCACGCCCGGCTATCAAACCCCCGCGAAAGCCTACGGTGCGGACCTCGTGCTCGAGATAGAAGGGATGGCCCGCCAGGACGCTGAATGATGTTCATTGCTCGGCCCTATGCCCGCGGTCGGCTTGGCTCGTCGCCGATCCCAAAAGCTGTGGACAGCGAGGATCATGCTGAAGACCCCGATAAGCGCGAGCAGCAGGAGTGTCAAAGCACGCGTAGTCTGGCCGCCTTGCTCTGCTGGCCGGCGTGTCTATAACGATGGTTTCCATTTCGATCTCCTGTCGCGGTCTATTATCCATGCGCGGCCTCGACTGCTCGAAATCTCTCTTCGTCCACTCCAAACACGATCAGCCAAAAGATCTTTGCGGCCGCAGCCAACAGCCCGAACAGTGCTGCAAACATAAAGACGCGGTAGCCGAGCGGCGGATATATGAACGTCAGCCATCCCAAACCTGCGATCATGCCCAGAACGCCAAGCCACCGCGGCAGGTATGTTGAGCGGAAAACGAGATAGCCCGCCAGCATGGTCGAGAACCCGAAGAATGCGATCGCGGTCGCCGCACCGAAGTCGTTCACTTTCAGCAGCACGAGCGAGATGGATTGCAGCTGCACGGCATCCAGCCCGCCGAGAGCCCCGCTGCCGTCGAGTACCCACAGCGGCGTGATATAGAAAACGCGTGCAAACGTTTTGATGACGATGCCAGTCAGCTCGAATAAGAGCATCAGCAACGCAAGCGTTCGATTCACGGGCCCCAGCAGGCGGTACAAAAGCAACCCGGTGATGAGCTGGCACGCCATCTCGATCAGATAGATCGTGAACCCGATCTGAAACATCGATCTGTTCGCAATGATGTTATTAGCCGTGGCCGTGGCGTCGCCAAAATTGATCAAACGTTCACTGATAAAAGCCTGTGCGGTGATGCCGCCCAAAATAGTGAGCAGAAAGAACACGCCCGCCAAACGGGCCAGAACACGCGGAGATTCGCTCTTCATGCCCAGCATTACGCTGGCCGCATCGGATTGGTTCCCGGGGGCCGCCTGTCAATGTTCCCCGCGCCGGCATTGACAACCGAACCGACAACCGACAACTGGTTGTGGACAATACGCCGGACCGACGCAGTGCTCATGCAGAAACGGAAAGAGTTAGCTAGAGAAAGTAGTCTTTATCCTGCTTTGCGTGTCCGA
>DATLNN010000340.1:0-13071 GCA_035536695.1 Pyrinomonadaceae bacterium
CGTTAGTCTTCGCCTTAAAAAGGTCGCCAATTTCGCCGGGCAAAGCGCCAAAAACCACGATGTTTCCCGTCGTCGTGTCTAGGTAAATCGGCCCGCTTGAATTCTCGACCGTAAGGTCGCCCCGGCCGGCAGTCGCGTTGATTCCGGCGGAGATATTCCTCAGAGAAATGCCGCCGCCGATATTCGTAATCTCCACTTTTCTTACGGAGTCGATTGTGGTCGCGAAGTCTCGGCCTTTTATGGCAAGAACAGCTCCCATCGGGACATCCATTTCTATGTCCTCGCCGGAAATACACTCCTCTGTGGCGGCGTATCTGCCCTTGGTGCTGACGCCAATGATAGTTATCCAGTTTGGGTCGGACGTCGTTTCATTCTTAGCTCGCACGTTAAAGCTGAACTTGTTCCCATTCTGGACGTAAACGCGGACCTCGTTACGCTTCCAGCCATTGACCTTAAGCCGGCCCTGAGAAACGCAAAGTGTGAGCTTAACGGTGGGGTCGACCTTGATCAACCGTTCGGAGGTGTCGTCGCCGTACGGCATCGACAAGGGGGGAACCGGCGCTTTCGGCAGCGGTGGTACACGAATCGCCTCAGGCGGGTGCGGGACCCTGGTTTGCAGCAATACCGGCCCGTGCAAGACGGACAATACGGCGACCGCCGCGGCGGTATAGATCAGATTCCCAACGATCTTTTTCATCAATACGGTTGATCGGAGCCTATTTCAGGCTGACGAGCAGCTCCTCTTTCTGCGAGACCGAATTGAGGAGATCGATCTTGTTCTGATAGGACGAATAGAGGACCTGTTTGGCCGATTCATTGCGGGGATTACGCCTTACTTCTCTTTTCATCTTGGCGATGGCGTCATCCACAACGGCCATGTCGCGTTCGTACGCGATCCGCTCGGAGGGGCGCAGGATACCGCCGGCCTTTTGCTCTTCGACGGTTTCTTCAAGACTCCTGATCGTCCTGACATAGCTTTCTTCGCCGGGCAAATAACCACCCGATCCGTTAGCAGCGACCGTAGTTGCGCCAGGGACAGCTGCGGCGCGCCGGACGCTCTCCGGACGGTAGGCTGCGCGCTCGGCTCTAAAACTATTTGTCGGTTCCGCAGAGATCACCTCATCGCGCACAGTCGATGTCGATGGAATCGTGGCTTCAGGCACGCCATCTGCCGGCGGCAGATCTGAGGTCTGCACAGCCGACACCTGCGGCGCGTTCACCGCGATCATGGCAGATTCCGGAACGCGGTTCAAGAACATAACCGCAAAAATACCGATAACAACCAATAAACCCGCGGCCGCCGCTAGAGAAGGATTCAAGAGAGAAACTCTCAGAAACGCGTAAGCTTTATCCCAGAAACTACGGCCATGGCGCTCAGCAGCTAACGAATCGTTGATCTTGTTCCAAAGGCGCTGGGTGGGGACCAGCGAGTTGAATTCGCGATCGAGAGCGGAGAATACAAGGGCTGACTGGTCTTCAGCTTCGGCGAGCATCGACGCGCACACGTCGCAAATCGCGATGTGGCCGGAGACTCGAGCCGATTCGTTGTGAGATATCTCACCGTCGAGGAACGACTGAATGATGCCAATGTCTAAACAACTGTCCTTCATATCGTTTCTTTCCCGATCTTCCCATAAAGTCGGGAAAACTCTTGTCGAGCACGGGCTACAAATGTCCCGATACTTCCTTCGTTCAGGTCGAGGCTGCCGGCGATCTCTTTGTAAGAAAGCCCCTGCTGTTTCAAAATAAGGCAGCTCCTTAATGGCTCCTTTATCTTGTTGAGAGCCTTGTAGATCTCGTTAACGCCGGCGTATTCCTCATAATCGATCTCAACTGACGAAATGGTCGTCTCTAACGTTTCTTTGACGTAATTTTCGTCCCTTGTGTTCGCCCTAACGTTCCCCCTGATCGTATTCTTTGCGAGGTTGATCGCAACACGTATCAGCCAAGGGCGAAGCATTTCATCGTCGGTGATCGAATCCTGATGCTTGTACAATCGCAGAAACGTCTCCTGCGCCACATCTTCGGCGAGTGCAGCGTCGTGCACAACGGATCTTGCCGCGCGAAATACGGTCCTGTGATGAAGCGTAAAAGCCTCTTCGAACCCGATCCTTTCTTTCGCTGCCGCCCTCGCTGTTTGTTCGGACATTATGTCCACAAGAATGTCGGTACTCTCGTTCATTTCAGCATCGGATAAATGCCCCAACCGATAATAGAACACCGCGAATGGCCGGATTATGACAAGAATATAACCTTAAAAACCTATAATTTTCAATCTCTGAAGGGTCTCGGGCGAGACGCCGGCGCTGCCGTTCGCGGTAATTAGGAAGCAGTGGTGCTCGACCGATTCATTGAGGATACGTTCGAGGTCAAATTCAGGTTCTGAAGAATGTTCGAACGAAGGCTCGGCGACGGCGAGGAGCTTTAGCATTTCATAGAGGTGGGCCTGGCCGAGGCCGCGATCGCTTTCGGCATCAGCGACGATCAATCTCGTTTCGGCCTGCTCCCGCGTAAAGCGGGCAACCAGCGAGGCCGCGAGCGCCGCGCCTTTTTCGAATCGTTCCGAAGCCACGACCGATCTGCCGCTTTGTTCTGTCGCCAGTTTGTCCCGAATGGGCTTTTCGGCGTCGCTCTCGCGCGGGATTCGGCGATCGAAGATGACCGTCACCCGTTTCTGGTCCTCGGCGGCAAATTCCCGCACGGTAAGAGCCTGTGTGCGGGCCGTCGCCTTCCAGTCGATCCGTCTCAGATCATCCTGGGGCTGGTAGTCGCGAAGCGAAAGCAGGTCATGGCCCAGGCCGCTCCGGGATGAGGCCAAACGGCCGAGGCCGAGAGGCCGGCCGTCGACATATGGCTCGACATCAACGAGGGCGGGAAAGACCAGAAGTTCGGCCTCGCGCGCCGGAAGACGGCGGCGATGACGAAAAAAGGCAAAAGGGAATTTGGTTGAGATCTCAAAGTCCTTGATCAGCAGGCGCCCTCGATTAGCGAAGTGATGCTGAGTTTTGGCCTCGACGGTTTTGCCCGGAGCAAGATGAGCAAAATGGTTAAGCGTTCGGCTAAGAAGCGGCGCCCGCCCGAGCCGCTTGGCCACCCATTTCGGCAGGAGCGCCTCGAGATCGGCGGCGGCGATCGAGCGCTCGCGCTCGCGTCCCCGAACCTCGACCACTGTAGAAAATGCGGGAAACAGACGCTTGCGATTCTTCAGACTTACCAATATCGGGGTCGGTTCGGTGGCGAAGATCGTCTCGGGAAACCGCATAGTCACGTCGAGCTTTTTCAGGCTTATGCTGCCGGCGACAAACCCGACCGCCATCGCAGCGAGGAGAAACGAGAGGACTAGAAAGAGGAGATTGTTGCCCGTATTCCACGCCGAGAAGCCGACGATCAAGATCAGCACCAACATGATCGCACCGCCGGTCGTGAACTCGAAAGGCAGATTCAACTGCGAAGCCTCGCGCCCGGCGTTTCTCGCAAGCGGCGGGACGACGAAGATCAGGATCAATAGGACAAAGACTAAGGAAATGCCAGCCGCAATTCCCGCCAACCGCGTCTGGCCGGTTTGGTGGGCATAGAGCGTCAGCCCCGCGAGGCCAAGGCCGCCAAAGATGACTACGAGCCCCAGCGCCGCGTTTCGCAGATCGCGGAGTGAGAAGATTTGGCTCAGAGCCAGGAAGTTCATTGAGGTCTCGTTGAGTTTATTGAGTTTATTGAGTTTATTGAGTTCGTTGAGTTCCTTGAGGCTTTTGAGAGTTTCTAAGGTGGAGAGCCAGGGCCATGCTCATTCGCGATATCTCATCCATCAGCTCATAAACAGCTTGAAAATCACCTTCCTCGATGTATTCAAGGTCAAGAGCAACATATAAATGCGACTGGACTTCTGCTGCGGAACCGTGTGCCTGAACCAAGAAAGAAGCGAAATCCGCATTTGTCCGTCGACCATTTCCTTCCGCTATGTTTGCCATGACTGAAACGGACGCGCGTCGGATCTGATTGCAAAGCCCAAAATCTTTTGCAAATCCTGAATTTCTAGTTAATTGGTAGATTTTCTTTGTTGCCAGCCGCGCTTTCTGCCAAGCCTGAATTTCTTCAAATCGCTTAAATGGGGGCATGATAGAGGCCAATCACAAACGACAAGGTCAACAAACTCAACAACTCAACAAACTCAACAAACTCAAATTGGCACGTCCACTTTCAGCAAAATATCCTGCAGGATATGCTCGGCCTCACGTGTTCGCTGTCGAATGGGGTTGACACGTGAATTTACGATCAGACGATGGGCAAAACAAGGCAGTACGAGCCGTTTTATATCATCTGCGATACAGTAATCGCGCCCCTCGATCAGTGCGAGTGCCTGAGCCGAACGAAACAGAGCGAGGGTACCCCGCGGGCTGATGCCCAGCTCGAGCAGCTCGGATCGTCGCGTCAGATCGACTATTTGCAGCAGATAGTCGAGCAGCGATTCATCAAAGCGGACCGCGCCGACGCGGGACTGTAATTCCAGAACGTCCGAGCGCGACATAACGGGCTTGAGCGCTTCCAGCGGATCACGTCTTTCGCGATCGCGTAAAATGCGTCTCTCGTCGTCGAGGCTCGGATAGCCCATGTGAAGCCTGAGCATAAAACGATCTAGCTGCGATTCGGGCAGCGGATAAGTTCCGTGATGTTCTGAGGGATTTTGTGTCGCTACGACGATAAACGGCGCAGGGAGCGGTCGCGTGAGGCCCTCGACCGTCACCTGCTCTTCGGCCATCGCCTCGAGTAAGGCCGACTGCGTCTTTGGGGTCGCGCGGTTTATCTCATCGGCGAGGACGATATTTGAGAATATGGGTCCGGGCTTCCATTCAAAGTCGCCGCTTCGCTGGTTGAATATCGACAGCCCGATGACGTCTGACGGCAGCAGATCGGACGTGAACTGAACTCGGTGAAACGAAAGCTCCAGGCCGCGCGCGAGCGCATTTGCAAGAGTCGTCTTGCCGATGCCCGGCACGTCCTCGATGAGGAGATGGCCTTTGGCAAGCAGCGCGATCAACGCCAGTTTGACGGTATCCGATTTGCCCCGGATGACCCCTTCGATCGCGGTCTGCAGCTCCGCCGCCTTCGCGGCCGGGTCGAAGTCGAGCGAGATGCTGTCGCCGCGATTGCCGGTTTCTGTTGTTATCCAATCTCTCATCCAGAAAATAGGCGCTTCAAGGCTCCGGCGCCATTCTATATTCTAACCGATTAGAAACCGAGCCGATATCGAAAAGTTGCATAAAGACTGAATCGGCGGACTGGAGAGCGAGTGTCCCGCCCGCCACGGCGAGCGGGACGACGACGTTATGCTCATACGATAGACTGCCCGTTGTAGGGCGTTCGGCCACCGCTCCAGTCCCTGGTCGTTTGCGCTCGACTCGCTGAATCATTTAAACTTTTGAAACTAAATACTCCTGTTTTCGTGAAGACACCGAAAAGGACGTATCAATTTTTATGAAGAAGTTCAGAACGCGTTTTAAGGATCAGCGTGGATTCAACCTGATCGAGTTGATGATCGTGATTGCCATAATAGGCCTGTTGATCGGGGTCGGCAGTATTGCCTGGCAGGCGGTCATTCGATCGGGAAATGAGACGACTGCCGCTCAGACGGTCGACAATATTCGGAAATTTCAGGCGCAGTACGCGTCGCGAAATAAAGGCAATTTCGCCACTTTTGACGAGCTGATCGCCAAGGTCAGTCTTGACGAAAAGTTCAAGGGCGAGAGGCCCGTCGTGAACGGTTATGTCTTTACCATGACCGTCGTGCCCGGTTCGGCCAGCACGCCGCCGTCTTATTCCATAACTGCCGACCCGCAGGTGGCCGAGGGTCTGACTGCCACCGGCACGCGGCACTTTTACACGGATTCTTCGCTCAGCTCGATAAAAGGGACCGACGAGAACCGCCCTGCGAAAGCTGACGACCCGGCGATCTAAACCATCAAAAAGCCGTCTTAGCTCAGTGGTAGAGCACTCGCTTCACACGCGATAGGTCAGAAGTTCAAATCTTCTAGACGGCACCAGTTTCAGTTGGTGAATGCCCGTTTTTACGGGCTTTTTTGTTTTTTGAGTTGGTTTCGGTCGGTTTGGGTTTGTTTGGGCGTATTGGTGAAAGGGGCAGGGAAAGGGGCAACGTTGGGGGCAGTCGTGGGGGCAAGTATAGCGGCGGGCAGTTCGCCGGCGTGCTGGTCTAGGCGGCGGGCGATGTCGGTGATGCTTTGTTTGGTTTGGTTGATATAGCGCATGAATGTGCGTTCCTGGGTGTGGCCGGATATTTTCATGACGAGGCGGTCGGGGATGTTGGCCTCGAGCATTCGGGTGATGGCGGTGTGACGCAGGTCGTGGAACGTGGCATCGTCCACGCCGGCGTCGCGGCAGGCACCTTTCCAGGCGGTTTTGAAATCGGCGGGGCCGAACACGACGGCGTCGTGCCGCATTTTGTGCCGCAAGTCGAGCAATACAGATCTGAGCCGGTCGGTGATCGGGACCAGGCGGGTTTTTAGGGTTTTGGTGAATTGCTGCGGGACGGTGATCACGCGGTCGGTGAAGTTGATATTGGACCAGCTGACCGAGCGGATCTCGTTTCGCCGCATGCCGGTCTCGATCGCGACTATTATCACGGCCCGCATGTGTTTGCGGTGTTTGCCGCGGCAACAGACGGCGAGGAGTTTTGCTTCTTCCTCGGCGGTGATGATGCGCGTTCGAGCGTGTCTCGGGAACTGCCTCAAGCCAAAGTGAAGCAAAGTCCAGAAAATCAAGGCTTTGATACCCTGCTGCAGATTGCGTATGCTACAGGGCAGGGCCTTGAGATAGAGGAGATATGGTGGAAAGTCGGCCCCGGGGCTATGGTTCGCGTTCGCTCTGCATCGTAACCTCAGTTGTTCAGCGTGAAGACCCCGCAACAAAGGCCGCCGTTACATACTAAATTTTTCAAATGCCGCTGCAGAACAACGCATCGAATTTCAAGCAAGTTTTGGAAGAGATGATCCGACTCTACACCCAGGAGCGTCTAACGCTCGAACAGATAGGATCTCATTTTGGCATGACGAAACAGGGTGTCCCTGACCGGCTAGTACGAGCGGGAGTGCAAATGCGCTCGCGGTCCTTCCCGCCGACACCGATCGAATATGATCTGCTACATCGCCTCTACGTAATTGACGAGCTATCTCTGCATAAAACAGCCGCAGAACTCGGGACGAGCAAAAGTATCGTCGTTGATGCGCTCAAACGAAATGGGATAAACCGGCGCAAAACAGGCCACGCCGGAAGGACGCCAAAGAAGATCCGCGCGATTCGTGCGACGGAACGGGTTTGTATTGGGATAAGGTGTGCGTGGATTGTTGGGCCAGGGCATCCTGCTTACCAGGGCGGAATACGAAACGCTCCTGACCGTTGCGAATCGCGCAGATGACGCGATTCTCGATCAACAGGTGTTTGATCGATGCCGCAGCTGTTGTCCATCGCCGAATTCATCACAAAGACCCACGCCATTTGCGTCAAATGCGGAGCTACAGCTAATTACTCCCAGCGAACCGTCAAATCCGAGGCCCTTGTCGAGGTTGGGCCGCCGACAAATACTAAGCCCGCTGCCGCCGCTGTTTCGTCCCGCACGCGAATTCCCCGACCCCGTTTACGTGAGATCCACCCCGGTCAGCGCGAGAGCTCCTGCCTCAGCCACGCCTTAGCCATGCTCCAATCACTTCGAACAGTAGCGTTCGATATGCCAAGGATCTCGGCGGTTTCGTCGTTGGTGAGGCCACTGAAATACCGTAGCTCAACCACTTTTACCTGGCGCGGGTCGAATGTTGCAAGCCTGTTCAAAGCTTCGTCCAGAGCTATCATATCAACATGTTTTTGCGGGCCGGCGATCTGCATGGCATCGTCGATCGGGAGATATTCGGCCGCGCCGCCGCGTTTTTCTCGGTGACGCTTGCGCGCGTGATCGACAAGGATCCGCCGCATGGCCTGCGAAGCAATGGCAAAGAAATGCGAACGGTTCTGCCAATTGACACTGCTCTGATCGACGAGTTTTAGGTAAGCCTCGTTTATCAACGCGGTGGCTTGCAGAGTGTGCCCCGTGCGTTCGTTTCGCAAAAGGCCCGCCGCCCGCCGACGCAGCTCGCCGTACACATGAGGCATGAGGCGGTCTAGCGCTTCCTGATTTCCTTCGCCCCATTCCTTGAGCATATGCGTAATGCCGGGGGTGTCGTCCATGGTTCCCAAAGTATTCCCCGAATGCCTGGCCAAGTCAAAGAGACAGGGCGATGAGCAGCATGATGCGCCGAGGCAAGCGCTTTCTTTTTGAGTTGTCGCGTTACTAGTTAGCGGATAAATCTGCAAATTGCCTGTTCGCCACCAGGCCCGATCAGAAGAAGAGATAAATGAAAAATATAATGCATTTAGTCGTCGTCGCATTACTCATTGCCATGTTCTGTAATGAATCCCGCTCGCAATCGCACGAGGACCGATCCGCGATCCATGCTATTGTTTCAAAGCTCGAACGAGGTTGGAATTCGGGAAGTGGCGTCGAGTTCGCGGCACCCTTTGCCGAGAATTCGGACTACGTCGTGATCAACGGAATGCATCTGAAGGGGCGCCGAGAGAATGCTGCCGGCCATCAGCGGATCTTTGACACGATCTACAAAGATTCCCGCCTCACGATCAAGATCGAGAACATTCGTATGTTACGCTCCGATATCGCGATCGGTCACCTTAAAGCGGTTCTACGTCTCGCGCAGGCGGCCGACCGCGATGAAGAGGGCAGGATTACCCTCGTATTGGCAAAAACAGAGGGCAAATGGACAATTGCCGCATTTCAAAACACGGCCGTACAGCCAATTCCCCCGAGGACCCGATAGCACTCACGGCGCAAACTGCTCATCGATTAGACAAACCGTCGAAACTCGTTTATTTTCCAGGAACCGATAAAGATATGGAACCCGACCGCTGGAAAAAGGCAAAGGCCCTGTTTGAGGCCGCATTCGAGCTCGAAGGCAAGGAGCGCGACCGTTTTATCGACCGAGCGTGTGGAGGTGACGAGCAACTTGCCCTGGAAGTGAAAAAGCTTCTGGCCTCGCTCGATGAGGCGGATACATTTCTCGAGCGCGGTGCCGCGGCTGAGGTGACCGGCCTACTCGACGATGCCAAGACGATCGCGAACGAAAAGGCGACTGGAAATCTCGACAGCGTCAGGCTCGTCGTGGGAAATGTCCTGGCCGGGCGATATCGGATCCTTGGCCTCTTGGGCAAAGGCGGAATGGGCGAGGTCTATAAGGCCGAGGATATCAAGCTGACCCAAACGGTCGCGCTGAAGTTCCTGCCTGAACGGCTTGCCCGCGACAAAGCATCTCTCGCAAGGTTTCACTCTGAGGTGCGCATGGCCCGTCAGGTCTCGCACCCCAACGTGTGCCGTGTTTTCGATATAGGCGAGACGGGCGGCCATCACTTCATTTCGATGGAGTACATACACGGCGACGATCTCGCGTCTATGCTCAGACGAATCGGACGTCTGGCCTCCGACAAAGCCGTCGTCATAGCCCGCCAACTCTGTTTTGGCTTGGCCGCAATTCACGATGCCGGGATCCTACATCGCGATCTTAAACCCGCAAATGTGATCATCGACGACAACGGAAAGGCGCGGATCACCGATTTTGGGATCGCGGGCGTAGAATCGGAGCTCGACCGCAGCGATACACGTATCGGCACCCCGGCCTACATGTCGCCCGAACAGATCAAGGGCGTCGGCATTTCCCAAAGGAGCGATATATATTCCCTCGGACTTTTGATGTACGAGGTCTTTACCGGAAAGCAAACATTCGAGGCCGACTCCATGATCGACCTCTTGGTGAAACAGGAGACGACAGCGCCCACAAATCCATCAGACGTCTTAAAAGAGATCGACCCGATAGTAGAAAAGACGATTCTCCAGTGTCTTGAAAAAAATCCTGACGATCGTCCAAAAACCGCCCTCCAGGTGGCGATGATGCTTCCCGGCGGCAATCCACTCGAAGCTGCGATTGCGGCCGGTGATACGCCTTCCCCGGAGATGGTGGCCGCCGCTCCGAAGAAAGGCGCCCTGAGGCCCGCGGTTGCCGTCAGCTGTTTAAGTGCGTTCGTGCTGCTCTTCGCATTTACCGTTCTCTTTTCAGCCCAAGTCAAACATCATGAGTGGATACCGCTCGAGAAATCCCCTGAGGTGCTGGCAGAACGCTCCGAGTCGATCCTGAAAAAATTGGGCTATGCCGCCGAACCCACGGACACTGCTTACGGGTGGGGGAATAATAATAGTGAGTATGATCGGTACGAGAGCGCCCATCCATCGGCGGACAGTTGGGAGCGGCTGCGGTCGGGCCAGCCAGCGGTGACCTATTTTTGGTACCGCACCAGCCCGCGTTATCTCGAGCCATTGCAATTCGAATCCGTTCTGCCAAACGATCCGCCAAACGACGTGTCGGGAATGACAAGGGTCGTTCTCGACCCTCGCGGGCGCCTGCTAGAGATGCAGGCCGTGCCCCCGCAGGTACCGGAATCGGCCCCGAGCGGCGCAGAGACTGACTGGACGCCCTTGTTCGCCGAAGCGGGGCTCGACATGCGAAATTACGTCCCGGCTCAATCGACGTGGACACCGCCGGTCTTTGCCGACCGAAACGCCGCCTGGGCGGGGGCGCACGTCGACCACGCGGAGATTCCCGTTCGAATCGAAGCTGCATCGTTTCGCGGTCGCCCGGTCTATTTTCAGGTCGTGGCTCCCTGGGACGCACCCCATAGGCAGGAGGAGATCTCCTCGACGCCCGCACGCAGGGCGGCCGGCGTGATGCTCATCCTCGTTTTCCTGAGCGTGGCCGTCGCCGGGCTTTTTCTGGCACGACGCAACTACTTGGACGGGCGAAGCGATACCAACGGTGCGCTCAAGATCACTCTTTTTCTGGTTATCACCGTCCTCGCGGCCAGTCTGCTGAGGGCCGATCACGTACCCGATCTCGTGAGAGAGGCATCGCTCCTCGTCAAAACGGTTGCCCTGTCGCTGTTTTCTGCCATTGCGATGGCCGTACTTTATATGGCACTCGAGCCTTTCGTGCGTAGGCGATGGCCCGGCCTGATAATCTCGTGGAGCCGGCTGCTCGCAGGCGATTTTAAAGATCCGCTTGTCGGGCGGGACATTCTCGTCGGCGGGCTACTTGGGCTCACCCACACAGCGATCATCTATATCGGTCCGATACTGCAGCAGCGGCTCGGGCAGCCGTCGGCGCCAAATGCGAGCCTGGACGTTTCCAATCTGGACGGTTTGAGCACTATTATTTCCAACGTCTTGCTCACGCCGGCAGGGTCGATCCGGCTGGCGTTCGCGACCCTGCTCATGTTGGTCGTTTTTGTCGCCGTTTTAAGGAAGCGGTGGTTAGCGATCGGGCTGGTGTGGGCGTTGTACTATGTGATCCTCGGGTTGTTGTTTGCAAGCGACGGGTACTGGACCGCCTGGCTTGGGACCGGTGCGATCGCAACCGTAACAATTTTCTGCATTTCGCGATTTGGCCTTTTGGCCATGATCGCCTACTACTCCTTCTTTCATCTTTCATTTCACACCGCAATTACGGCGGACGTTTCGAGTTGGTATTTCACCAACACCCTCGTCGCGGGGGCGATCCTCCTCGGACTGGCTGCGTTCGGCTTCTATACCTCGCTGGCCGGACAGCCGATCTTTGCGGGAAAGATGTTGCGGGAGATGGAGAATTAAGAATCGGCGGGGACGCTATGCGTCGCGCCCGGAAGGCCTCCGAATGCTCGCCAGGCTAAAATGCCTGGGAGAACCTGAAATGCATCTGGCATCATAGGGGCACCCAAAGGGGCATCCGACCCACCTACTACCGCCGCCGCGGCTATAACCGCCCGCGTGTCACCACTTGGCCTCGCCGCCGCCACACCCCGAACTGGCTTCATACGCGATAGGTCACAAGTTCAAATCTTGTAGACGGCACCAACGTTTTCAATAACTTACGGGCATTCTAAGAATGCCCGTTTTTAATTCCCAGCTACATTCCCACCACAGAATCGTGCCCTAGGCTTACGCACCGTGCTACCCTCCCTCAATACATTAAAGGAGAAACACGTCATGGACGAGGCAATCTTTGTATCTCGAGAGGAGCTTTATGAGCAGGTGTGGACCACCCCGACCCGCCATCTTGCCGCCAAATATGGAATCAGTGATGTCGCGATCGGAAAGATCTGTAAGAAGCTATTTGTGCCTAAACCACCACCGGGTTACTGGGCACGGGTGCGACGGGTGGCAAGCCCAGGAAGACTCCACTTCCGAGGTCGCGGCCGGGAGGTTCAAAAACTCGATTCTACAACGTGAATGCGGAGTCAGCCGGTCCCGCTGCGGTGGGGTTGATTTAGCCGCTTGCGGAGCCTGAATTGGAAAAAATGCTATGCGCATAGTAGAGTCTTCTGTAAGATCATATTTAGGTTCAGAGTTGGCACCGCCGCGTTATCGCTATTCAAAAGATATCTTGCGACGGTCTTTATCAAGGGGGATGGTATGGGGAGAGTTTGGCGTTTTTCTCTATTTATTCATGTCATCTTGCTCGGCTCGGCCGTCGGATCGCTCGCTCACGGCCAGGCGACACGGAGTATCGGTGCTGCTGCACAAAGTACTAAAACCGTAATTGTAGAACCTGTCTCGTCTCCAACGCCGAGCCCATCACCCAGCCCCACGCCCCGGCCGAATTTCATTAAAGACATTGTGCGCGACCAGAAGGCGATTTGGCTGTCCCCTTTCCGACTCAAGCAGAAGGATCTCAAATGGGTGGCACCCTTCGCCGCGGCCACGGCCGCCTTGATCTTAACCGATCGCGAAACCTCGTCGTGGGTTAGTCGCAGAGGCAGCCTGCCTGGAACGAGCCGGAATGTCAGTCTGGGCGGCAGCGATTATGCCGCAGCCGGCGTGGCGGCTGGATTTTATCTGGTCGGCCGCGCGACCGGCGACCATCGCGCCAAAGAAACCGGCAGGCTCGCCGCCGAGGCGTTTATTAACACTAAGATCGTTGTCAAAGTTCTAAAATTTGC
>DATLNN010000341.1:0-6118 GCA_035536695.1 Pyrinomonadaceae bacterium
AGAGGCTGAAAAACGCGAGGCGGCCGAGGCGGCTCGTCTTCAGGCGGAGAAGGAGGCAGAGCGGCTTTCGCAGCAAATCATCGAGGTCCAGAGGCAGATGGAGGAGATGCAGCAGCACATCACCTCGGATATTCGAAGCCAGGCCTCTCTGCAGGGGATCTCACAGGCGTCGCTGCCAAATGCCGGCTCAACGCTGGGTGGTGGGTCGGGGATTTTCAATACGGGTGAGGTACAGCCCCGAAAGTCAACCTTTGCGATCGCGGGAATCGGCGGCGTTCTTTTGCTCCTCCTTGTCGGCGGCGCGACCGGTCTTTATATGATGCTTGGTCCCGGTTCCGGCACTCCGCCCCCACCTAACGCAAATAGCGGGCCCGCCGACCGGCCGCCAGAGGTAGGTACGCCAGGGGGCCGCAAATCCGTTTTGCTCGAGGACGGAAGCTTCATGATGGGCCGAAATGTTGCCGATCCGACGAATAGAGAGTGGGGAAACCAGTATCCCGAGCATACCGAATCCGTCGGACGCTTTTATATTGACGTAAACGAACTGACCATTGGCGAATATGCCGAATTCGTTACAGCGAAGCCGCACGCTCCGCCGAAGACCTGGCCAGGCGGAAAGCCCCCGGCCGATAGATTGAATTACCCGGTTACCGGCGTCTCGCTCAATGATGCTAAGGACTATGCATTGTGGGTTTCGACCAAAGCGAAAAAGACCTGTCGGCTGCCGACCGAGATCGAGTGGGAATATGCCGCGCGCAATTTGTCGAGCTCGACCAAAGTCCCTTGGGGCAACGAATGGTCCCCGGATCGGGCTGTACTGGCTGGTACGCTGGCGCCGGTCGGTACGTCGCAGGATCGGACGGAGGCAGGTGTTTTCGATATGCTTGGAAACGTTGCGGAGTGGACATCCTCTCCTTACGCCCTCTACAAGGGCCACCCGGAATCGTTACGCCAGAGGACAGACGACCTGTTTGTAGTGCGCGGACTTTATTATCGTGCGCAGAAAGAGCTGCCGGCAGCATTTAAGAACCCCGATGTTCTGCTCACCTATCGCCAGTCGCCCACAGCTGATGATACTTACGACACGCTTGGATTTCGCCTCGTGTGCGATCCGTGATCGCTACTCGATCCCTGCCGAAATATCCACGGGCGGTGAGTCGGGATTCCAGATCTGGGGCGTTTCCATGTTCGTACCGATCCCGTCCGGCTCCAGCGCAATGGCCAACACTTCATCCAGGTAGTCCACTAGGCAGATGGTCAGGTCGTCGCGAACTTCCTCGGGAATATCGGCCAGGTCTTTTTCATTTTCTCGCGATAAGATAAGCGTTTTCAGTCCAAAGCGATGTGCCGCCAGGAGTTTTTCTTTCACTCCGCCGATCGGCAGTATTTTTCCGCGCAGGGTGATCTCGCCGGTCATAGCGACGTCATGTCTGGCCGGCTTGCGGGTTAGCGCCGACACCATTGCCGTCGCCATCGTTATACCGGCGCTCGGGCCGTCTTTTGGTATTGCGCCTTCAGGCACGTGGATGTGAAGGTCCTTTTCGCGAAAGTCGGCCGGGTCGATCCCCAGCTCCTCCGCGCGCGTCCGGACGCAGGTGAGAGCCGCTTTAGCAGATTCCTGCATTACTTCACCCAGCTTGCCCGTCAGGGTCACATCTCCTTTGCCTTTCACGAGCGTTGCCTCGACCTGAAGCACGTCGCCGCCGACCTCGGTCCACGCGAGGCCGTTGACGAGCCCTATCTCGCTCTTACGGGCAATGTCCTGTTTGCGGAATCGAATAGTGCCCAGCAGCTCCTGGACCTTTTCGGCGTCAACGACCACTTTGAAATCGGTCTTGTCGTCCGCTGAGACGAATTTTCGGGCGATCTTTCTCAGGCACGAACCGATCTCACGCTCCAGATTGCGAACGCCGGCTTCGCGAGTATAATGCCGAATGGTTTCGAGTATTCCGTCATCTGTGAATACTACGTTTGCGGGATCGATACCGCTGTTTTCGCACTGCTTGGGTATCAGATGCTGCTTCGCGATCTCCAGCTTTTCGCGCTCCGTATAGCCGGATAGGCTGAGTATCTCGAGCCGGTCTAACAGCGCCGGCGGCACGGTATGAAGCACATTCGCAGTCGCGATAAAGAAAACATGCGATAGATCGTAATCTACATCGAGATAGTGATCGCGAAACGTGTTGTTCTGTTCAGGATCGAGGACCTCGAGCAGAGCCGCGCTGGGATCGCCACGATAGTCGCGTCCCAGTTTATCGACCTCATCCAGCAAAATCACCGGGTTCGTTGTCCCGGCTCGTTTCATCAGCTGGATGATCTGACCCGGCATAGACCCGATATATGTGCGGCGATGCCCGCGGATCTCTGCCTCGTCATGGACGCCGCCCAGAGCGAGCCGAGCAAACTTCCGCCCGGTCGCATTCGCGATCGACTTTCCTAGCGAGGTCTTGCCAACACCCGGAGCGCCAACAAAGCAAAGGATCGTGCCCTTAGGATTTTTGACAAGCTGGCGGACCGCCAGGAATTCCAGTATCCGTTCCTTGATCTTTTCAAGCCCGTAATGATCCTCATTCAGAGTCTGCTCGGCACGCGCCAGATCTTCGACCTCTTCGGAATGGGCTTGCCACGGTACGTTTATCAGCCAGTCTAGATAGGTTCGCGCAACGGTTCCCTCAGCGGACATTGGCGGCATTGCCTCGAGGCGGGCAAATTCCTGCAACGCCTTATCGCGGGCCTCGTCCGTCATACCAGCTTCGGCGATCTTCTTCTTCAGATCCTCGAGCTCTGCCTTTTCGTCCTTTCGGCCGAGTTCTTTGTGAATCGCCTTGATCTGCTCATTCAGGTAGTACTCGCGCTGGTGCTTGTCCATGGCCTTCTTGGTGCGCGAATGGATGTTGCGGTCCAACTGGCGTTTTTCGATCTCGGCCTCGAGCACTTCGACCAGCTTCGCAAGGCGCTCGGCCACCGAGACCATCTCCAGCAGCTGTTGTTTTTCTTCGACACCGATCCGCAGGTGTGACGACATCGAATCGGCAACCTGCGCGGCCGAAACGCCTCGCAGTGAGGCGTGCAGTGCATCGGTGTAGGCATCTGGCGAAACCCGCAGGAATTGCTCGACAAGCGAATGGATCTTTTGCAGTAAGCCGTCCGTGCGATAGCCTGATTCGTCTGTCGCCGACACACGGCGAACATGAGCATGGAACATG
This sequence comes from Pyrinomonadaceae bacterium, assembly GCA_035536695.1. Taxonomy (GTDB): domain Bacteria; phylum Acidobacteriota; class Blastocatellia; order Pyrinomonadales; family Pyrinomonadaceae; genus OLB17. The sequence goes on from DATLNN010000341.1 coordinate 3,207, forward strand.
CCGTCGGCGTCCTGATCAACCCTGATCATCCTGCCCCGCTCGCGCCCCTCGACAACGACCTTTATCTGCCCGTTTTCCTGACGCTGCGCCTGCAGGATGCGGCCCAGTGTACCGGTTTGGTATATCTGCTCGGCTCTCGGCTCATCTATCGTGGCGTCGTGCTGCGTGGCCAGAAAGATCTGCCGCTCTCCGGTCATGGCCCTCTCTAAAGCCGCCACCGATGACGGCCGCCCGATCTTAAACGCCACTTTTGTGTATGGAAAGATAACGACGTCGCGAATGGGAACCATCGGAAAACGTTCAATGTCCGAAGGCATCTGGTCTGTAAATTCTTGCATACTCAGGGAAAAATTCTCTTGAATACCGACATGCCCGCTTGATTATCTGGATTAGTTCTATTTACGCAAAAACGTCACGCAAAAGCAATAGCTAATTCGACGCAGGATTGGCGAATCACGGCAAAGTCGATCGTGATGAGTATAAAGTTTGATTCGAGGGCCGATTCTACAAATCGCTGAGCACAAGCCCGCACGTAAGTAAGGGCGGACATTCTAGCGTGAGTGTACCGCCCTTACGTGCCGGCTTGTGCAACGAGGAGCGTACCGATTCGCTAGGCCGCTTCGTCGGACCGCTGGACGATCTCGAAAACGGGAGCCTTTCGCTCCACCATCTCGCGCGTGATGACGATCTCTTTGACCTTTCGCTCTGACGGCAGGTGATACATTGATTCAAGCAGGATCTCTTCGAGGATCATCATCAATCCCCGCGCGCCCACCTTTCGTTTGTGCGCTTCGTGCGCGATAGCGGCGAGAGAGCTGTCGGTAAACTTAAGACCGATATTATCGAACTCAAATTTCCGCTGGTACTGTTTGATGAGCGCATTTTTGGGCTCGGTCAAGATCGAGATCAGAGCCGCCTCGTCGAGTTCCTTGAGCGTGCCGACAACTGGCAGGCGGCCGACAAATTCGGGGATCAGCCCGTAGTGGATAAGGTCTTCTGGCTCCAGATTGTTTATCGAGTCAATATGCCGCTGCTTGTTCGTTTTGACGTCCGCCTGGAAGCCCAGCGATTTGTTGCGGAATCGCCTTTCGACGACCTTTTCGAGGCCATTAAATGCCCCGCCGCAGATAAACAGGATGTTCGTCGTGTCGAGCTGCTGAAAATCCTGCTGCGGGTGCTTGCGCCCGCCCCCGGCCGTGGGAATATTCGCGATCGTTCCTTCAAGTATTTTCAGAAGAGCCTGCTGAACGCCCTCGCCGGACACGTCACGCGTTATTGACGGGTTGTCGTCCTTTCGACATATCTTATCGATCTCGTCGATGTAGATGATTCCCTGCTGGGCCTTTTCGATGTCGCCACCAGCCGATTGCAAGAGGCGCAGGAGAATATTTTCGACATCTTCGCCAACATAACCGGCCTCCGTCAAGCTCGTTGCGTCCACTATGCAGAATGGAACGGCCAAAACACGAGCCAAGGTCTGGGCAAGCAGCGTTTTTCCGGTTCCGGTCGGACCGATCAGCAGAATATTGGATTTCTGCAGCTCTATCTCGCCGTGGCGCTTCGACATTTCGAGACGCTTGTAATGTTGATAGACCGCCACGGACAATCGCTTCTTTGGCTCGTCCTGGCCGATCACGTACTCGTCCAAAAACGCTTTTATCTCGTGCGGTTTCGGCAGATTGGGCCGCACCGCAACGGTCTGCTGCTCATCGTCGTTGATGATCTCGTTGCAGATATCGATGCACTCGTTACAAACATACACCCCCGGACCGGCTATCAGCTTGCGAACATCATTCTGAGATTTACCGCAGAACGAGCAGGCGAGGATCTCTTCGTGGCGATTGAAAGGGGACATGATTCAGTTGTCAGTTGTCAGTTGTCAGTTGCCAGTTGTCGGTTGTCAGATTTGGACGCTCGCGTCTCGTTTAATGATCTCCTAAGCGAGCGAGTCAGTCCGTTAAGCATACGACCAACTTCACCGCATTCTTTGAATATTGTTTCCGCTCGGTTGGTGGTGGTGAACGAGAGATTTACTGCTATCTGAACTTGCGTTTCCACTTCCATCAAGGAACCGTATGCGATAGATAAATGGTGTAAAAATTCCTTGGTTGAGTCTCGGCCCTGTCCCTCGGAGATATTTGAGGGAATCGAAACGACGGCCCGCTTCAGTTGACTTGTTAAACCAAACATTTCAGATTTTGGAAACGATTCAGCGAGTCGATAAATGTCCGTAACGAGATTCATCGATTTGTGCCAGACTATCAACTCCCGATAACTCTGTCCGGTCATACTCCGCTTCCCAACTGACAACTGACAACCGACAACCGACAACTGCCCACTACTTCTCCCTATGCTCTATAACCTCATCGATCAGGCCGTATATTTTAGCGTCCGGGGCCGTTAGGATCTTGTCGCGTTCGACGTCGAGTTCGATCTGTTCGTACGACTGCCCAGTGTGATGAGCCAGCAGGCGTGAGATCATTTCGCGCATTCGCAGTATCTCTTCGGCCATCAAGCGAACATCGGTCGCCTGTCCCTGTGCCCCCCCGGATGGCTGATGGATGAGGATACGCGAGTGCGGCAGGGCGAAGCGTTTTCCCTTTGTGCCGCCTGCGAGCAAGAACGCCCCCATCGATGCACATTGTCCTACGCAGATGGTGGTGACATCGTTCTTAATAAACTGCATCGTATCGTAGATCGCCATACCCGCGGTAATAGAACCGCCCGGACTATTAATATATAGATTGATGTCGCGCTCGGGATCCTCTGCCTCCAGAAAGAGGAGCTGCGCGACCAGGAGATTAGCGATAGTGTCGTCGATCGGCGTACCGATAAAAATGATGCTGTCTTTGAGAAGCCTGGAGTAAATATCGAACGCCCGCTCACCACGCGAGGTCTGTTCGACTACCATT
>DATLNN010000342.1:0-4887 GCA_035536695.1 Pyrinomonadaceae bacterium
CGGATACCTGCGCGGATGCATAAACCAATCAGAGCGCGCCGCGGGGTTGTCACGCTTTTTGGGCCTACTGCTTGTGGATTCCCTTTGAGCCGAATCATCCGAAAACATTCCGGCTATCACGTCGCCAGCCTGGCGAATGTCTCCCCAACCGGCAAAGCCTAAAACAGCTACACTCAGCACAAGGCCAATTAAAAAAACGATTCCCCGATTCGACGCGATCAACGATCTCAATGATTCCCTCATAATAGTTTTCAACGGTTTAAACAAACTCAGCGAGGGGAATAATCTCCCAACCGTTTATCTAAACGATGGGACAAACCCCTTACATTAAAAAATTATCGACTGGTAATGCGAGTAGTCTAAGTGCAGTAACAGTATAGACAAATCGAGAGAATGTCAATCGAAGTCCAAACTGCGTCTTACCCATGTTTCTTAAGCAGTTTGATTGCGGACAGCCCTTCCTAGACCTATGGGCTTGTGTAATGACCAAACAATGCTCAACAATATCCAAAAAAGTTGACACTTCAGTGGTCTCGTGTTTGATTGAATCCTGCAGGTCCGCTCTGGAGTGACCTTTGCACCCTTCGTCAACTGAAACGGGTGAAGAATGTTGTTAGCCATTGATGGTGCGCACGACCGGTGATTTTTAACCACAGATGAACACAGACGAACACAGATCACGGATCGAAGGGTGGATTTGTCGCCGCTTCTCCGATCTGTGTTTACCTGTGTACATCTAATTTTCTTTCGCGACGTATGCGACGGCTCCAGGTTTGGCCGCAAAATCGCCAGACGATATACTCTGACGGTATGGTGGAACGCCTGACCGTCATTTTTTTTATCATACTGTGCCTACTGCTGGGGTTCTATTTGATCCTTTCGCCATGGGACGCGCTCTTTGGCCCCTGGGGCGAGAATTATTTGCTCGTGTTTTTGTCCGATAAAGCCGGAGCCCCCGTTCTGCAAAGAGCTGTCGCATCGACCTGGTTTCGCGGCGCCGTGACCGGCCTCGGCGTACTTAACGTGCTGATAGCTTTTTGGGAGATCGCCCATTTTAATCAAAGCGTCAAAATGCTCCAGGCCGCCGACCGGGACAACAGTTCGTGAAGTCATCTGACCCGATCGTCTACCTCATCACACCCGGCCGTCTTACGGATGAAAACTACGATACGAAGGCCGGTGAGCTGCTCGCCACAATTCAGTTCGCGATCGACGAAGGGGTTTCCCACGTTCAGATCCGCGAAAAAGCGTTATCGGCCCGCCGGTTGTTTGACTTGGTTTGCAAGGCTGCCGAGCAAATGCGCGGTAGCGGCACGAGGCTGCTGGTCAACGACCGGGCCGACATCGCGCACCTGGCTGGCGCGGACGGTGTGCATCTGACCGAAGGTTCGGTGACCGCCGCGGTGATACGAAAGCACTTTCCACCCGAATTTATCGTTGCCGTTTCCACGCACTCACTGGCAGAGGCCTCCGAGGCGAAACGGAAGGGAGCAGATCTTGCGGTTTTCGGGCCGGTGTTTCAGTCACCTGAAAAAGGTGTGGCGGTGGGGCTGGATGAATTGCGAAATGTGTGCGGCTCTCTGTCGCCGTTTCCGGTTGTTGGCTTGGGCGGCATAGACGCGGGAAACTGGCTCTCCGTAGTCGAAGCCGGCGCGAGCGGGATCGCCGCTATAAGGGCTCTTAATGACCCTGAATTGCTGCGCGCGATAATGCGAGAGATCAAAGAATGAACTTGGACACATCAAAACCGCCTCCGGTATGTCTCACGATCGCCGGCCTCGACCCATCCGGCGGCGCCGGGATCATTGCCGACATCAAGACCTTTTCCGCCTTTGGCTGTTTCGCGGCGGCCGCCGTTTCGTCTGTGACGTTTCAGAATACAACCGGTGTTTTCGGAGCGGTACATCAAACCGCCGACTCGGTGCGCCGACAGGTTGACCCTGTGCTCGATGATTATCAGGTCGCCGCGGTCAAAACGGGCATGCTGCCGACACGGGAGATAATAGAAGAGGTCGCTCGGTTGATAGAGTCTCGAAAGCTGCGAAACATCGTCGTCGATCCCGTGGTTCGGTCGACGTCGGGATTTGACCTGATCGACGACGCGGCGTTGGCCGCGGTGATAGAGAAGCTTTTTCGTGTCGCGCACATCATTACACCCAACCTGGCCGAGGCCGAACGGATCACCCGGATGGCGATCCGGTCCGACAGCGACATTCAAAAGGCGGCGCGGATCATGCGTGCCCAGGGAGCCCGCAACGTTCTGATCAAGGGCGGGCACCTCTTCGATGCCGCCGCCAAGCCGCGAATGGCCCGTGATTATCTGTTCATGGGCGATGAGCCGACGGTTTTTGAAGCTGAGTTCGTCGAAACCAGCGCGACCCACGGTACGGGCTGCACGTTGGCAGCGGCAATAGCGGCGAATCTGGCGCTGGGCAAGGAGTTAGTCGAGGCTGTTGCGCGTTCGAAACGCTTTGTGACCGAGGCGATTCGTACGGCGCCGATGTTGGGAAAGGGAAATTCACCAATAAATGTTTGACCGCAGCGGTCACTTCGCCGGCGTAAAGACGGTTGGGGTTTGATAGGTAACGCCGAAGGTAACGCCGGTACGCGGGCTGAATTTCGTCAGGCCAAACGCAGCGGCAGTGTCGAATGTGAGACCGGAGGCGCGGATCTGGGTGCCGATGCGGAACTGGCCCTGGCTTTCGGTTCCGAGCGGGGCTGTCCCGCCACGGGTGCTGATGCGGCCGTTGACCTCGCCGAGAAAATTTACGCGGTCGGTGACCCGGTAGATTCCCGCGAGTCCATACAGCAAAACATCATTTTGTGAGAAGCGCTCAAGCGGAGAGGTGAGTATACCGAGGCCGATGTTGCCTAGCGCCTTGAACCGCGGCGTCCGGCCGGCGACCGTACCAAAATTTTTCTGCAGGAGCAGTTTACTGAAGACGTTTATCTGGTTGACGCCAATGCCGCGGGCCTGGTCGGTGTTTGGCATCTGAAAGCCAAATTTCAGCCCAACCGCGGGCAGCAAGCGGGTTTCGTTTCGAAGCTTGACCTTGGCCGAGACGGTGAAATCATCGAAATCGTTTGTGGAATTGCCGGTAACGGTCAGCGGGATCGCCGACATGGTACGCGAATTGATCGCGACGTAGTTTTGGATCGTGCCCTCGATCTGCAGCTCGACGTTCGACGCAAACCCCGTACGCAGGCGAATATCGCCGACACGCGTCAGGTCGCCATTTATGCCCGAGAGGGGGAATTTCGCATTTTGAAAGAAATCGACACCCGCGGCTATTTGGATGGCGCCTGACGGGGTAATATCCACATCGTCGGTCAGAAGCGGCCGCTGCTGGGCCCCTGCTCCCAACCCGAGGGCCCAAATTATCGCGAAGCAGATGACGAATTTCTTCATTCTGGCCAATCTCTGCACAATTTAACCACAAAGGCGCGACGTGCACAAAGGAAAAAGGGGAAAGGTGAAAATGAAATGGTTCGGCAGCCTCGTCTAAATGTGTCGCTTTCTCGCTTCCCCTTATTCCCTTCGTGCGCTTCGTGCCTTTGTGGCGAATTTGGCGAGAACCTCTGATTTGCACATCGATTGCTAAACTTGCAGAATTATATAGAACTTTGGTTGATGACGTTCGGCAGCGTAAGAACCGAGATGAACAGGGACATACTTAATTTTCAGAAGGAACCAGTTGAGGCTGGCGGGCTGCGGCTCGTTTCCGAAAAGGCGGACGTGACCGAGTTGGTGCCCATAGAGAAGCAGTTTGTCAATTTCCTGTTTCTCAGAGTCGGCCCCGAATGGCGTAAGCTGAATGGTGAGACCAAACGAATTTTTAAGAGCGAGTTTCAGAGCGTGTTTGACACTTTTCGCGAGCAATTTTTGCTCTACAGCTATTCGCTTGTTGGTTTTGATTCGAAGGCAGACCTGATGTTTTGGCGAGTCGGCAAGTCGCTCGACCTCGTGCAGGAGATGACGGCCAAGCTCTACAGGACAAACCTGGGCAGCTTTATTGAGACGGCGGACAATTATCTTTCGATCACAAAACGGATGATGTTTGTCGACGGGCCTGCCGAGGATCGGCTCCACGTGAGATCGGGCACGGCGAAGTATCATTTTGTATATCCGTGCGCAAAGAACAGGGATTGGTTTGAGATGCCGGCCGAGGAGCGCGACGCGATGATCGAGGAAAATTTCATGGTCGGCAAGAAGTTTCCGAACATCAAGATCCATCTCACGCATGCATTCGGCTTTACGGACAATGAATACCTTATTTCATTCGAAACGGACGAGCCAAGAGATTTTCTCGCCCTGGCCGAAGAGTTGCGGCATACTCCGGCCAGCAAATTCACCCTTCGCGGCATGCCGGTCTACACCTGCCGACAGCGAAGTTTGATGGAATGCCTGGACGCGCTCGGATGATCGTCGCGCGGAAATTTTTGATCAGCGGTCACGTTCAGGGGGTAGGGTACCGATACTTTGCCCAGCGTTCCGCCGCGCGGCATCAAGTTCGTGGATATGTTAAAAACCTCGAGGACGGGCGCGTAGAAGCTTTCGCCGAAGGTAGCGGTGCGGCCGTCGAAGCCTTCCGACATGATCTCGCGGCCGGGCCGAGATATTCACGCGTCGGCCCGATAGAGGAGCTGGTATCGGAACCAACCGGACGGTACTCGAGCTTTAGAATTGATCGTTAGCGGGCCCGCCTGATCCGAAAGCGACCCAGATCGATAGAAAATATGGAAAACCTACGAAAACTAATTCGCGAGGTGCCTGACTTTCCCAAGCCAGGCATCAATTTCTACGACATTACGACGCTGCTCCTGGACCCTGATGGCTTTGAGCAGACGGTCGATGCGTTGACCGAGCAGTGTCGAGGGATGCAGATC
>DATLNN010000343.1:0-9434 GCA_035536695.1 Pyrinomonadaceae bacterium
TCCACAGAACACCTTTCCAGATGCGCTCCGCTGGACGCCCGACAGCAGTGGGGTGATTTATCGTTCCTCGCGCAGCAACATGTCGAATTTTTGGCTTCAGCCAATCGACGGATCCGAACCGAAACAGCTAACCAACTTTACGCAGGATTCTCCGATTTATTGTGAATGGTCACGCGACGGTAAGTTCTTATCGTGTGTTCGCGGTGTGTTAATGAGAGATGTTGTTCTTTTTAGCGCACTGCAATAGCTCGGGCTCTGCGGCCATGCCATCCTAGTGCCCCAAATGCCTCAGGAATGCTTGTTTCAAATTTTTCTCGATCTCATCATGCAGCGGTGTCTGGCTCAAGGGGTCCTTTTCGGATTCGCGGAAGATGTATCTGGCACATTTTCCGCAGAGCATGTAGGCAATTAGTACGCCGTGATCGCGATAGATGAAGGCGTTGAGGGATAAGGCGTTCTTTCCCTTGAACTTCATGCCTTTGATCGGTTTTCCGCAGCCGGGGCAGCCTTCGCCGTCGTAGAACCAGCGCAATTTGACGGCACGCCCAAACTGCATCTGGGCCTGGCGGAAGAGCTGGTCCATTAGGTCGGAGATCTCTTTATTGGGCATATTGCCGCCGCACACCGGCGAAGACCTGGCGTGGCGAGCGAGACACTCGCTCTCAAGTCGTTACCCGTCGCCTTTCTTGCCTTTTCGCTTTGATCCGTCCGGTTTTTCGGGTGTTGGTTCGGCCTTTGGCGGGGGCTGACTTACCGGGGGGCGGATGACTATCGGCTTGTTGTCCGGGACGGGGTCGGCAGGTTTGGCCGGGGCGATCTCGACGGATTTGGTCGGATCGGTCGCCGCACCGTCAGGGGCAGGTGCGTCAGGGTCGACCTTTATGCCGGGCGTATACGTTACCCCTGTTCGGCGGCCGGCTACCTCGGCTTCCTGGAGTTTTTCCATTTCCTCGCGACGGCGCAATTCGCTGGCGCGCTTTACCTCGGGCGGCATGGGCGGGGGCTCGGGGAACTTGTCCCGAGGTTTGTCCTTCATGAAGGCGATCATGAAGTTATTGAACATTGGCAGGGCATCGCCGCCGCCGGTCATGCCTTTTCCAAGAGACTCTTTGCGCAGGGGATTTCCCATCCACACACCGGTCGCATAGGTCGGCGTGTAGCCGATGAACCAGACGTCCGTATGGTCGTTTACGGTACCGGTCTTGCCGGCGAGCTGGTGACCGGCGGCATTCGCGCCGGATGCGGTCCCGCCCCCGGCGGTGACCCCGCGCATCATCTCGACCATCGTTAGGGCCACATATTCACTGGTTACTTTTGAGCTCGAGCCGTCAAATTCCTCGAGCAGGCTGCCGTCGCGGTTATAGACCTTTCGGATAAGATGAGGCTGCACGCGGATACCCTTGTTAGGAAACGCAGAATAGGCCGCAGTCATTTCGAGCAGCGAAGCCTCGCTGGCCCCAAGAGCGGACGGCAGGGAAGGCGCCATCGGGTTCGTTATACCAAATCGCCTGACCATCTGTCCGCCCGCCTGGATGCCGACCTGTTCCAGCAGATGCACGGCGGCGATATTATAGGATTTTGCGAGCGCAATTTTCAGCGGAACATTGCCGTGGCTGAGACTGCCATCGTAGTTATGCGGCGTCCAGCCGCCGCGACGGATCGGGGCGCCGCTGACTGTCATTTCGGGCGTCAGCCCGTCCTCCACCGCAGCGGTGTAGATAAACGGTTTGTAAGCCGAGCCGGTCTGTCTGAGCCCCTGCGTGGCATTATTAAACTTACTCGTATGGTAATCATACCCGCCGACCATGCAGACGATCTCGCCATTGTGCGAGTTGATCGAGACGAGTGCCGACTGGACCTCGGGCACCTGAGAAAGCTCGACTTCGAGCATCTGTTTTTCCTTATCGACCGCCTTGATAAGAAACTCGGCGAGAAAGCCGGGTTTCAGCTCCTCTCTCGGACGCTTGCCGCTGCGGCCCATGTTAGCCGGGCGCACGATTGCCTTATATTTGCCAAACCGCACGCCGACCTCGTCGGCGCCGCCATTGGCCCGCATCACCAGGCCCTTTATGTATTCGCCTTCTTTATAATCGTCGCCGTACCAGTCGGGGTGTTTGAACGATTCGAGAGTTTTCGTTATCTCTTTCTCGTCCGTAATCGGCTCTTCATTTTCATCGAGCAGCAGATTTTTATATTCCGACCGCCAGGACCGTCCGCGGTCGTACGCTCGAAGCCGCTCGCGAATGGTACGTGTCGCGATCTTTTGTGCCTCGACATTGATCGTCGAGTAAACTTTCAGCCCGCCCTGGGCCACGCGGGTCGTATATTTCTCTTCGAGATATTTACGGATCTCCTCGACGGGGTAGTCCCAGGCGGTCGATTTCGGCTGCGATTGATAGTACGCCGTGCCGGCCAGGACGATCGGCTTTGCCTTGGCCGCATTAACTTCGGCCTGCGAATATTTCTCGGGATAGTACTTCGCCATCTGGTCCAGCACGATATCGCGGCGGATGCGTGCCTTTTCCGAATTTCGGGTTGGCGAATATTCAGGCGATTTCGGAATGGCGGCGAGCAAGGCCGCCTCTTCGAGATTAAGGTCCTTGACCGATTTGCCAAAGTACGTCCGTGAGCCGGCCTCAAAACCATAAGCGCCTGCTCCGAGAAAGACGTAATTCATATACATCTCGAGTATCTGGTCCTTTGTATAAAGCCGTTCGATCTGCAAAGCAACGGCCCACTCATTGGCCTTGCGGGTATAGGTCTGGTCCTTGTAAAGAAACAGGTTTCGCGCGAGCTGCTGGGTGATGGTCGATGCCCCCTCGATCGTGCCGGTGGTGACATTCTTAATCAGAGCCCCGGCGATGCGATACGGATCGATGCCCACATGATTTCGGAAACGGAAATCCTCGATCGCGAGCAATGCGTCGGTCACCTTCTCAGGAACATCCTGGATCTTAATAGGAATACGCTTCTCGATAGCAAACTCGGCCAGGATCGTCTCGCCGTCGTCGGCATAGATAGTCGTCACCTGCGGCGGGCGGTACGTCGCAAGGGCCGAGACCTCGACCGAGTAGCGCGAGTTGTTGAGATAATACGACGCTATCACACCCGTGAGCGCGCCGGCCGAAAGCGCCAGCACCAGGGCCGCTGTCAAAAACGTCAGGGCCGACACCCAGCTGGTTGTTGAATGCCCGTTGCCTTTAGCCTCGGTCGATTTGAACCTTTTAATATCTACTGCCATAACTACCCCACGCCAATCTCGATCGCACTATATTCTAACTACACGACCCTGCCGCCCTCTAGTTCACAAATCTCCGCAACTTAACACTCACGACAAACCCGATCGCGACAAATGTCGACAAAAGTGCGGACAGCCCCGCGCTCATCAGCGGGAGCGGGACACCGATCACCGGCAAAAAGCCGAGGGCCATGCCGACGTTTATGAATATTTGAAAGACCATCCCGCATACGACGGCCATTATAACAAGCATTCCGGCACGGTCGCCAGCTTCGCGTGCACCGGCTATCATCCGCGAAAGCAGCAAGGCATAAGCAAGCAGGAGCGAAACGCAGCCAACAAAACCCGTGTTTTCCGCGGCCACGGCGAAGATAAAATCCGTCTGAGGTTCGGGAAGGAACTTTAGGACGCTCTGCGACGTGTCGGTGTCGCCCTTGATGCCGCTCAGGCCGCCTTTGCCGACCGTGATCATCGACTGAATGGTGTGATAGCCGTAACCCCGCGGATCGACGCTTTCGGGGTCGATGATGGCCATGATCCGTTCCTGCTGGTAGCGCTTGATGACACCCGCCTTTACACCGATGAGATAAGCCGACGGAATGAATATCGCGGCGGCGACCAGAGTTATTACGACATATCTGATCTTTATCGCCGACAGAAACATTACGGCGGCCAGGATCGGAAAATATGTAATGGCCTGACCCGCATCGGGCTCGAGCATGATCAGGCCGACAGGCCCCGCGAGGATCGCGGTACCGATCAACATCTCTTTGACGGTTAAAGTGCGGGCCTTTCTCGCTCCGAAATATTTTGCGAGCATCAACACGGTCGGGATCTTGACAAATTCCGATGGCTGGAATTGTCCGATGACGGGCAGTTTAAGCCAGGCTTTTTGGCCATTTACTTCAACCCCCAGAGGCGTCAAGACCAAAAACAGGAGCACGAGCCCAAATCCGTAGAAGACCGGGGCCAGGTCAATGATGCGCCGGAAATCGCTGAATGCCACAACGGCAAACGCAACCAATGCAATGCCGATGCCTATGATCTGCTTTGACCAGTATCCCTCCGTGGGCAGGGCATTATGGATCTGCCACACGCCAAACGAAGCTATGACGATCGCCAGCCCCGTTGTCAGCCAGTCAAAGTCCTTAAGGTCTCGTTTTTCGAGTATTGCGACCATTTACCACAAGTGCGATCCGGCGCTGACAAGCGCGCCATAGAAGTGTAATTATCGTTTCGCCACCATCGTCGGTTGAGCCGCCGGGACGTGGCCTTTTGTTAACCTGTACGTTTCATAAACGCCCTTCGCCGCCGGTGCAGCATGGCTGCCGCCGAAACCAACGTTCTCGATCAGGGCAATGACGGCGATCTCCGGCTGATAGGCCGGTGCGAAGCTGACGAACCAAGCGTGGTCCTTCTTATCACCGACGTCCTTACCCAGCTCGGCAACCTGTGCGGTCCCGGTCTTGCCGGCTATCTCAAAGTCAGGTATGCGGATGCCAGCGCCTGTGCCTCCGCCGTTGACAACGCCCCACATTCCCTTGATCACGATGTCCCATTGGTCGTCCTTTGCTTCGATCAGCTTTGGTTCGGCATTTTGAAATCGGAAACCTGAGCGGGCCGGAAAGAAATTGCTCTCGCCCTCAGTCCCCATGGCGGAGATCGGCCTAAACTCCCGGAGAAAGTGTGGAACATACATCCTGCCGCGCACGCCGATGCTTGATACGGCCCGCAGCATCGAGATCGGCGTCACAACGACCGTATCCTGGCCGATGCCGGAATAGACGGTTCGGATATCATTCCACTTGCCCTCGTTTTTGACGACCCACGGCATCCATGATTTGGGGGTTTGCGGGACCTTTTCGTTCGGCAGGTCAATCCCCGAACGCTTGTCATAGCCAAACGTCTCGATCATCTCGATGATACCCTCTATACCCATCTTTAGAGCGAGGCGGTAGTAATATCCATCGCACGATTTAGTGATTGCGTAGCTGAGCGGGGGCGAGCCGTGGCTACCCATGCAGCGCGTAAATTTATTGCCGATCGTAATACCGCCGCCGCATACCAGATTACTCTGCGCGACAGTGATCGCCCCCTGTTGAAGTCCGGCGAGCGACTCGGGGATCTTCCAGGTCGAGCCCGGCGGATAGCGGCCCTGTATGGCGCGGTTATAAAGAGGACGCTTCTCATCCTGCCAATACGCTGCGATCGCTTTTCGGCCCTCTGGGGTCGAGCTGCCCCGGACAAAGATATTCGGATCGAACGACGGTGCCGAAGCCATGGCGAACATTTCACCATTGTTCGGGTCCATCGCGATGACCGTGCCGCGCTTTGTCGCCGAGTTGGCGAGCTGATCTTCGGCCTTCAGCTGAATGTCGAGGTCGATGGTTGTCACCATGTCCTGGCCGGCCTGGGGTTGGACAATATCGAGCTCGCTCTGGACGCGGCCACGGCTATCAACCAGCACCTTTCGATACCCTGGTCGTCCGCGAAGATACTCGTCATAATATTGCTCAAGCCCGCCCTTGCCGATAATGTCGCCCGGGCGGAAGCCTTTTTCAATGTAGGCCGGATCCTCGAGTTGTTTCGGGCTGATCTCGCCGACATATCCGAGAACATGGGCCAGCACGGTGCCCAGCGGGTAAAAACGCTGCGGCTGCAGCTCCACACGCAGCTCAGGAAACTCGAGCTCGTGCGATTCGACCCAGCTGATATCTCGCATGTCGGCGTTTTCCTTTAACACCATCGCCTCGAATTCGTTCTGCTGCTTTATAAGGTTGAGGCGCTCGATGACGAATTGACGGTCCAGGTTGAGCCCTCGAGAATAGTCGTCAACGCGGTCGGCGACTTTGATCGTCTTTAGCGGCTCGCTAGAAAGGACGACATTGTAGGTCGGGCGCGAGTCGACAAGAAGCTTTCCGTGGCGGTCAAGTATGGCGCCGCGAGGCGCGGGTATCGGAATGAACCGCACACGCTGGCTCTCGGCCCGGTCACTGTAATAATCGCCCTTGACGATCTGCAGGTAGTAAAGCCGGACACCGAGGACGCCTAGCAATATGAACGCCAGCACCTGGATCGTGCCGACGCGGGCCGAGAGATTCTGAACGTGATCGCCTATTTTCATACCGATTTACTTGTTGAGCCTGATAGGATTGCGCCGCCTGGTCTGACGCCGCGGGGCGAACATCTCGCGCTTTCGCGCTCGGGGGCGCTCAGCCGCCAGATTTTGTAGTAAGAGATAAACTAGGGTACCGACAATGGTCGTACCGATCACCGAGTAAGCCATGGTCACCACAACGTCGCCGACGGGCGGCTGACCAAGCAGCCTGTGCATACCAAAATATATCAGATCGTCAAGCAAACACGCGCCAGCTATGACGGGGATCCGCAAAATAAGGTTGTCCATGTAGACCCGCCGCGTCATCTCTGAAACCATATATGCAATAAGGGTTTTTGAGAATCCGTTGGCTCCCAGAAGCCCGCCGCTAAGAGCATCGACCGCTAGGCCCGACAATGTACCGAAAAGCAGTGCCCTGATCGAGTTTCGCTGCAGCGCCGCATACACCACAATGATGAGTGGAAAATCGATAAAGGCCAGCGGCTCCGCGATGTTGCGCAGTGTCCACTGAAGCAGGACCGCTATTATCAATGCGATTGTAAGCCTTATGCCTTCCACGTCTTAGTAGTTCCAAGTTCCAGGTTCCGTATCGGTAGCCCGCATGTAAGTAAAGGGCCTCTCTGATTTCGATAGCACAAACAAGCAAAACAATTTCTCCGCCGGATTGCCCTTACTTACGTGCGGGCTACTGACACCGGAAGTCGGAACTAATTCTTCCTCACCGCATTCGGCAGTTTCTGTTCGAAGTCGGTGCGGACCGGCGGCTCGTAGAGCAATATGCCGACCTCCTGCATTGAGCTTAGCCGCGCGGCGGGGCGGATCTGGATCTGGTGAGGTGTCGTGGCCGAGCCTGACACGACCTCGACGATCTCGCCGATCTTCAGGCCGGCCGGGAAGATACCGTCCTGGCCAGTTGTGTAGACCATCTGCCCCACCTCGACCGGTATGTGCCCGGGAACGTACTTCATGTCGAGCAGATCCTTTTTGCTGCTGCCGCTGACGACGCCCAGAGCGCTTGTCTCACCGATCTGGCCGACAACAGCGCCGACGCCCGATTTGTCGCGTGAGATCAGGTCGACCTGGGAGGTCAGCGGGCCCACGGCCGTAACGCGGCCGACCAGACCCCCGTCGGTGACGACCGGCATGTTGAGCTTGACGCCGTCGAGGCTGCCCCGGCTGACGATCGAGGAATCGAACCAGACGGAGGGATCACGCCCGATGATGCGGGCCGGCAGAACGTCGAGTTTGCTCTGCTCCTTGAGCCCTAGCAGCTTGCGCAGCCGTTCGTTTTCGGCTGTCAGGGCTTCAGTCTGTGTCCGCTCGACCTCGAGTTCCTGTACGCGCTGCTTGAGGGCGTCATTCTCGCTTTGCGCAGAGCGGAGCGAGGCGATCGATGAGAAATAGTTTGAGATGGCGGAGCTCACGTTCGTGACCGGCGACTGGATGAAATCGGCGGCGGTTTGTGTTGAGGACCTGATCACGCGTTCACCGGTGGTAACGTCGCGGGCGCTGAAGGCCATCAGCACAAAATTGACGAGGAGTAAGGCGATCATCAGCCAGGGCGTCAGCCGCCAAACATCTTTTTGACTACGCTCAACCATGGCCAAGATGCAGTTGGCAGTTGGCCGAAGGCAGCGAGAACAAGTTGCCTGCCTACCGCCTACCGCCTACTGTTTCAATTTCCCGTCATCAATGAATTGTCCCACTTAACGCGTTTGAGGAGTTCGAAATCTGAGAGCATCTTGCCGGTGCCAAGCACGACGGATGAAAGCGGATCGTCGGCTATGACGACTGGCAGACCGGTCTCGACCATAAGGCGTTTATCGAGATTTTTAAGCAGGGCGCCGCCGCCGGTGAGGACGATGCCGCGTTCGACGATATCGGCTGAGAGCTCGGGCGGCGTGCGTTCGAGCGCGACGCGGACGGCATTGATGATGGTAGATATCGAGTCGGAGAGCGCCTCGCGGATCTCTTCGTCTGTCATGGAGATGGTCTTTGGTATGCCTTCTATGAGGTTTCGGCCGCGTACGTCCATTGAGAGCGGCTCTTCGAGCGGAAAGGCGCTACCAAGAGCGATCTTTATGGCCTCGGCCGTCCGTTCGCCGATCAGCAGATTGTATTTGCGTTTGATGTACTGGGTGATGGCCTCGTCCATCTCATTGCCGGCGACGCGCACCGCGCGGGAATAGACAATGCCCGAGAGCGAGATAACTGCGATGTCCGTTGTGCCGCCGCCGATGTCGACGACCATGTTACCGTGGGGCTCGGTGATCGGCAGGCCCGCGCCGATGGCCGCGGCCATTGCCTCTTCGACGAGGTACACCTCTGACGCCTTTGCACGATAGGCGGAATCCTCGACCGCGCGGCGTTCGACCTGTGTGATCTCCGACGGTATGCCGATAACGACACGCGGGCGGACCCACGATTTGCCGTTGTGGGCCTTGCGGATAAAATGCTGCAGCATCTTCTCCGTAACCTCAAAGTTGGCGATGACCCCGTCCTTCATCGGGCGGATCGCTACGATATTGCCGGGCGTACGACCGAGCATCTCCTTGGCGTCGCGCCCGACCGCCTCGACTTGGTTCGTAACCTTGTTGATAGCGACGATCGACGGTTCTGATACGACGATGCCGCGGCCCTTTGCGTAAACCAGCGTATTGGCGGTACCCAGGTCGATGGCCAGATCGCTGGAAAATAAACTAAATAAAGACTTAAATGCCATTGCGGATGAATATTTCTATTTAAAGTCGGTTTAGATGATCGCGTGCTGAGGTCGAGTCGATCGACACGGAACATGCCTGAACGTCTAATCTAAAAGGATACACTTTTTGAGCGGCATTTTTCTAATAGAATTTTAGGAATGTTTGACTGGAGCGGCGGAGCGGACTGGAGCGGTGGGCGTCCCGCTCGCCTGAGGGCAAAGCCCGAAAACGCGGCCCGCGTTCGGGGGGCTGATGGGAAAGCCCGGGAGCACATTCACCCGGGCGCTGAACCGCCGCTAGGGCGGCGTGGCAAGCGGGACGCATGCCGCTCCAGTCGAGAACGGAAAACAGGCCGCCGGATCTCTCCGGCGGCCTT
>DATLNN010000344.1:0-5844 GCA_035536695.1 Pyrinomonadaceae bacterium
TCGCTCGCCTATATCGTGACTCGTAATCGCGTGAGCAACTTGCGCGCCCAGCCGGTCGAAGACGGAGAGACGTTCGCTCTGACCGATTTCACAAGCGGCGATATCTATAACTTCGATTTTTCAAGCGACGGCTCACGTCTGTTTGTCGCACGCGGCTACTCAGCGCGAAACGCCGTATTGATCAAAGGGTTCCGCTAGACTGGCTGCCGGGAAACTGGGGCGGCATTACTGGGTCCGTTGATCCGGGCAGCGGAGCGTCGACTTTTTCGAGAGCTTCCTTGTACACCTTTATCGCACCCTCAGCCTCCCTCTTTTGTTTTACAGCGGCGAGGTAGTCCGAGAATACGGCACCGCGCTTTTGCCCCAGCATCTGAGTGAGCAGGGTGCTCCGCTGCTTGGCAAAATCTTCGGTCGGGGCGTCTTCTCGTTTTGTGACGCCGACGACGTACCAGTTGTCACCGACCTTGAGCGGATTCTTTGTGACCTCGCCGACCTTCAGCGCCCAGACGGCGTCTTGGAGGGCCTCGCTGGTGCCTGCGGTCGGGCCCTCGCCGAGCGGCGAGCCGAGTATAAAGTTCTTTTGTTCTTTGGAGGTCAGGTTCCTGGCCGACGCGGCCGAGCTCAACGCGTCTGCTGAGGTCGCCCCGGCGGCGATCTGTTTGGCGATCTCCTCGACCTGGGCCCGTGCCTTTTCGAGTTTGACGACGTCGATGATCTGGGCCTTTACTTCGTCGAATTCGGCATCTCGAGGTTCTTTGCGCTCCACGAGCATCGGTATGGCAAATCCGTTCGTGATCGGTGTCTTTTCGCCTACGTCGTTAACGGCCTCGAGCGGGGCAATGCCTTCTTCAAATTGTGGCGAAACCCCGATATTCTCAACCGTGTCGCCCGGCTTGATAAAGCCAGTCTCACGGACCATTTCCGCGGCGGCCATGTTTGCCTCGGGTGCAAACTCCTGCGCGGTTTTGACGGGATCTTTGGTTTGCTTAAGCGAATCCGCAGCTTTTTGGGCGAGTTCGGCCGCTTTGGCGTACCCGCGACGGTTGCGCAGACTCACCTCGATCTCTTTCTTTGCGGCCTCGTAGGTTTTCGGTACGCTCTCCCCGCGACGAAGAATAAAGATACGGCCCTGATAACTGATGGGCTCTGTGACCGCCCCCGGACTCAACTTGATGAGGCGCTGGTACGGGTCGTCCGCCTTGTTAGGATTCTCCCTCACCGGTCCGACCAACTTTCCGCCATTCTGAGCGGTTGCCGGGTTTTCCGACTGGCCCTTCGCGAGCGTCGCAAACGCCTCTTCCGTTACGACCGGTCCGTCCTTTTTCAGCTGCTGAACAAGTTCATTCGCCTTGGTCATGACCTGGGCCTCGTCCTCCGGCTTGGCGACGCGCAGCACGATCTCCTGGCCCAAAACGCCGGCGATCTTTTTGTCCGGCGCGAGAGCGTCAAATTCCGCTTTGATGTCAGCCTCAGGCAAACTCAGCTTTTCGCCGAGCTTGGCCGTGTTAATAAAAACGTACTTGATCTTCTTCTGCGGAACGCTGATGTAATAGCTTTGCTTGTTCTTGTCAAAATACTCGCGAAGCTCAGCATCCGTCGGCGTGACGTTCTTTGCCAGCTCAGTGCTGTTTACGGCCACATAATTTACGTCAAACTTTGTATTCTTACGCTGAAAGTCCTCCAGAACTTCCTCTTCTGAGACGGTCACGCCAGAGGTCAAAAAGGCATAGAGCTTTCCGCCGCTGATGCTGTCGCGAACATTCTGTTCGTAGGTGGCGATGTTCCCAAACTGCTCCGTAACGTTTTGCTCATACACCGCCTGGTCAAAAGGTTTACCGTCCGGCGATCTTTCCTGCTTCCGGATCTGGGTCGCGACCTCCGCGTCGCTCGCGGTCAGCCCGAGCCTTTCCGCCTCGACGCGCGCGATCCTTGATCCGATCAGCCCCTCCAGGATCTGGCTCGCCGGGCGGCCTCCGCCGCGGCTGAATTGGCTCTGGCTTTCATTTTCTTTCTGCCGGACGAGTTCGCCGACCGTGACCTTATGCCCCGAAACAGAGGCCACCGTCTCATCGCTCTGAGCTGGGTTGGCCAGCGACGTGTTGCTTGACGGCGTGTAGAAGAACACAAGACTGCCAACCATAACGATGGCGAACAGTAATAGAACAAAATTACGCGTCTTTTCAAGACGTTTAAAGAAAGTTAACATCGCGTTACCACCTGCATTGCTGAAATACGAATCATGAGATAAACCGTAATTTTACCAAAAGAGGCTGCGAAATCCAACGTAGACGCGCAAGACCCGCATGTTAATGAGGGCGGTTTATCGAAACCGGCCCGCATTGCGATATTAGAGTTTTTCGCTCACCGGTCAGCGGTTTGGAGGACTGAAGGGCTCAATTACTCGCCGACCCCACGAAGGGGTTCAAGATCCTTTCGCGACCGACCGTCGTTTCGGGGCCATGCCCACAGTAAACGATAAAGTCATCGCCCAGCGTCAAGACGTTGGTCCGGATCGATTCGAGCAGCTGATCGAAGTCGCCGCCGGGCAGGTCCGTACGGCCGATGGTGCCATTGAACAGACAATCGCCGGTGAACACCGCCTTCTGTTTTTCCTCAGCGAGGACGATATGGCCGCGAGTGTGCCCCGGGCAGTGGCGGACCGAGAACCGGAGAGTGCCGACCTCTACGATCTCGCCGTGTTCGAGAAAACGTGTCGGCTTCGGGGCCGGTTCGTATTCCATTCCCATCGCACGCAATTGATGCGGCTGGAAGCCCATAGCTAATGGCTGTTGCGCCAGGACATCATAGAGATACATCTCTTCCTCATGAAGCAGCACCTCGGCCTCAGGAAACTCTTTTGCGAGAGCAGCAGTGCCGCCGATGTGGTCGAGATGGCCGTGAGTTAGGACGATCGCCTGTAAGCTGAGATCGTTTTCTCGAATATGATCGACAACCTCCTGCGACGGTTCGCCGGGATCGATGCAGATCGCCTGGCGCGTCGATTCACACGAGACAACGCGCGTGTTTTGTTGGAAGGGTGTGAGCACGAATGTTTTGATTTTCATTTAGATGTAATAAGAGCGGCGCAGAAGTCGGGGCAAGCCCCACTTAATCCTCTATAAAATCTCAAACACGCCGTTCAGCCGCGGGCTTGCCCGCGTTCGTATCAGCGGATGGCGGGCAAGCCCGCCGCTTAACCGAGTGAAAGGGTGGCTCTGCCCCCGCTCTCCTCCGTCAGTGCATCCAAATACCGATCCGCGTCAAATATTGGTTCCATCCTTCCGCGGAGAACGAACAATACCGCTTCACGGTAGGTACCGGCGCCGGGTTTACCGTTAAAGCAAGGCGTTTCGAGTTCGTTCAGACTCAGGTAGCTCGCCAGGCAGCCAAGCAGCATCCAAAGCAAAACCTCTTCGTCGGTGCCGATGGGATTGTGCTTGATAATGCTTTCGCGTTCATTGCGAATGTCCTCGACCATGCGTGAGAACTCGGCCTCGTCGATATTGCTCATATCTCTTCTTCGAACATCACGTAACGAGGGGCGTGCATGCCGACCTTTTCATAGACCATTTGAGCGTGCCGGTTTTCGGTTTCGGCATAGAGCCGAAAACCGCAGACATCGCCGCGCTCGGCCGCCAGGGACTTAAGAAACGCATAGAGTTGGCTGTATATTCTCTGGCCGCGGGCGTCGGGGCGGATGTAAACGCTCTGTATCCACCAGAACCAACCGGCGCGCCAATCGCTCCATTCGTAGGTGACCATGAGGCAGCCGACTACCCGAGCGCCGTCTTCGGCAACGACGTAAAACCCCTTGTGCGGGTCATCGAAAACGGCGGCTACTCCGCGCGAGATAGTGTCGAGCGGAAGATGTTTGCCCTCCGTTTCCTGAGCCATCGCCTGGTTAAATTCGACTAGCGAATCGGCGTCTTCTCGTACCGCAAGTCTAATATTCACAACCGTTCCTTGACGAAAACCAACCAGTCCTCTAGCCTAAAATGTTTTGCGCCGGGGTGACCCGTGGACGCTGAAACGGTCAAAGCCGTCACTCTTACTCATTATGAATCTCAGAATACTCTATCACGGCAATTGTTTCGACGGGGTTTCGTCGGCCGCCATTTTTACAAAATTTTACCGGGCAAAAATAGATCCGTCGGCAAGCATTGGCTATACGCCAACGATGCACCGGGCGAACAACGCGTTTGACCGCGAACAACTGGACGGCGACCAGAACGCGATCGTCGATTTCAAATATTGTCCCGACGAACGGCTCACCTGGTGGTTTGACCACCATCAATCGGCATTTCTTTCGCCCGAAGATGAGCAGCATTTCCTGAACGACACGTCGGGAAGGAAATTTCTCGATACCGCGAGCAAATCGTGTGCAGAATTTATCGCCCGCATTGCGAAGGACAAGTTCGATTTTGAGGACGAGTCGCTGGCCGAACTTATCGAATGGGCCCACATCATCGACGGCGCGCTCTACGACTCGCCCGCTCAATGTGTCGAGCTGCGTTCATCGGCGCTGAAACTTATGCAGGTGATCGAAGGCGAAAAAGACGCGGCGTTCGTTGAGACGATAATTCGCCGGCTCACTGAAAAGACACTCGACGAGATCATAGAAAGCGATGACATCCAGGCCCGCCTTGCCCCGATCCTCGAACGCCACTGGAACACTGTGAACCTGATCAAGGAACGTGCGGTATACGAGCGCGGCGTCGTAACTTTCGATCTGACGGACACGCCGATCGACGGTTATAATAAATTCATCCCCTACTATTTCTACCCTGAGACGACCTACAACGTCGCCCTGACACAGAGCGAATACCGAACAAAGATCTCAGTCGGATCAAACCCCTGGTCACCGCGGCCGCGACTGCACAACATCGCCGAGATCTGCGAACGCTACGGTGGCGGCGGCCATGCTGTGGTGGGGGCAGTATCGTTGAAACCAGACGATCTTGAGATTGGACGGCAGTATATGGCCGAGATAGTCGAGGAATTACGGTTTGAGGATTAGCCCGCTGACAGATCGTGATCTGAAGCGGTCACGACACGCGGAATACAAAAGGCGGGCCCCCAAAGCCCGCCTTTTACCAATAACCCACAACTAGCCTTTCGTAAAGACCTTGGTCGTTGTGGTCGGACCCTGCATGCCGCTGCGTTCGGCGGTAACGGTCAACGTTTTGCCGTCGGCACCGAGTTCCCAGGTTTCTTTGCTCGAGTTTTTTACTTCACCGTTCGGGCCGTTGAACACACTCGAACGCCAGAGGACAAGCTTCGAGCCATCCCATTTTGAACCCATCGTCACGGGGACGGTGTTCGGGCCCATTTGCTGTTCGACAGTGGTTTCCTTACCAAACGGGTAGGTTGACGCCATGTCACCCCCGCCGCCGCCCATACGGCCGCCGCCACCGCCGCCCATGCGGCCGCCGCCGCCGCCACCGGCCGGAGCTCCAGCTGGCGGAGCCGTACGCTTGGTCGATGGCTCGATTTTAATCTCCGTCGCGGTCTGCGTGACGCTCCAAGTCTGTGACTCAATCGAGGTCTTCTCCCGGTCGGTCAGCTTAGATTTTGCGAGATCGAGATTCCACTTACCGCTAAAATCAGCCGGCGCCTTCTGCGCCGAGACCGACACAGCCATTACAAACAGCGACGCAATGGCCGCAAACACAAACTTTCTCTTCATAAACACACTCCTATCGAAATTAAAATAGACTGACCTGTCCTTGTATGACGCAATTCTAGCTCAAATGGTCGGAGCGATGTTGTAAAGAATTGTAAACTACTGCCAGCTTCCTGTACCAATAGAAATTCAACCACAGATGGACACTGATAGACACAGAT
>DATLNN010000345.1:0-11253 GCA_035536695.1 Pyrinomonadaceae bacterium
GGGTGTGACCCTTTCGAGCCACACCTGCTTCAAGCGCGGGCTCGCGTCACGCCGCTGGACTAATCTATAAACCTGATCGAATTCAGCATGCTGCGAAACGCGTTGTTGTAGTTGTACGCCTCTTCACTGGGTACTACAGTAACCGTGTAAAAGAGGGCCCCACTGCGGAGCTGGGTTGTATAGACAGTGACAATCTCGTTGCGTCCTGTTACCGGTGAGCGGCCGGACAATTGGGCCGCATACCCCTGTCTGCCACCGATCGAGGTGCTCGCCATAGTGCTCTGCTGCCGCAGATAAGAATTGCCCTGAAGTACCTGATCTATATAACCCTGAGCCTCGGTGCGCAGGTCGTAATTCTGGCCGCGATACACGCCTACCATCACTCCGTGCGTGATGCCCTGTTCACCGTATGCGCCCTCCGGAGCAAACTGGACGTTGTCCTGAGCAGCAAACTCACGCCAATTCGATGGAACGTTAAAACTCACAATGTTCGCCGCCGAGTATCGGCGTACCCGCGGCGAAGGATAGGGCACATTGTTGGTGTATCGGCCGGACGCGGTCGGGTTGGCCGTACCTTGCCCACCCCGGGCGCCTCGTTCGATCTCTGCCAGCGACGGTGCCCTCGGCATCGACCGAAGCCGCGCCTGGACGCGTTCAAAATCGCGGGTGATCTTTATCGGATTCGACGATACGTTCAGATATTGCGCCTCACGGTTGATCTTTTCATAACGGTTTCCCGGATCCGGGTGGCTGCTGAGCCATTCGGGAGCGCCGCCCCCATTTCTTTCGCCGGCGATCGTGCGAAACATATTCGCGAGATCGCGTGGGTCGTAGCCTGCGTCTGACATGATCAGGGCGCCGAGCGTGTCGGCCTGCGTTTCGTAATCTCGGCTGTACCGTGTCATCCAGATCTGGGCTCCCATTGCCCCGAGCTGCGCACCCGTCTGGCCGCCCAATATTGCTCCGCCGAGGATCAGGCCAAGTTGGCCGAGCATGCTGCCGGCGCTAGATTGCTTTGTCGCCTGAGCGGTTGCGTGGCGAAGGGCTATATGGCTGATCTCATGGGCCATAACGCCGGCCATCTCACCCTCATTCCTAGCCGCTTCGATCATTCCCCGGTTGACATACATCGGTCCGCCCGGCAACGCAAACGCGTTGATGTCGCGGGCGTTCACCACCTGAAACCGGTAATCAAAGGCGGGCTGCCTAAACTGCGGCGGGATCGACGCGACCAGGCGCTCGCCGACACGTGATACATAACCGGTGGCATCCGAATCGTTCAGGATCGGAAATTGTCTCTGGATCTCACGCGACGCATCGTTGCCGAGCTTGACGTCGTCCTGGATCTTATACTTATTCTTTGGCGCCGTGACCCGAGTCGCCTGCGCGAGCGCTGCGATCGGCATGATCCAAAGCGTGGCCACCATTACGGCAGCGAATACTCTCCGTCGTTCGATCAGTTCCGTCATATCAATCCCCCTCTAAAAGATTTAACTTTCGAACGCGCGTCTTGGGGAAAGAAGACGAGACGCGCGAATATTACACCGTTTTGATGGCCTCGCCGACACACGCGTTCGCCGCGAAATCCGTCCGGAACCAGTCGGAGCATATTACCGAAATGTTACAAAAGCTTGTCCGTACAACCGACCCTTGAAAAACTTAAGTATAATGTAACTCACGAGGAAGGACGCTCTGAACTATAATCGTGCGTATAATTTATGCGCTCCAAACGGGGGCCCGGACTGGACTTAATGCAGGAGTATGGGTGAGAATAAGCCCCAAACGGACACGCAACTCGACCTTCTCCGAGATGGGGTTCTGCTCCTGGGCCGTGAGACGGATGATACCGTTCACCGCGCGATGAGGAAGATCATCGAGCGTGATAGCGACCTAGCTGACAGCATTTGCGAAGACGACCCAACGATCGATCAGATCGAACTAGAGATCGACCGCTTGAGCATCGAAATTCTAGGGCTACGGCGGCCCACCGAGCACGACCTCAGGCTGGTCGTTTCGGTTGCCAAGATAACGCCGATCCACGGGCGTATTGCTGCGCGCGGGTCGAGCATTGCCTAGGCGCCAGGAGTATCAGGGTTAGAAATTCAACCAACCGGAGACACAAAAATGGGCTTTAGCTTTCTACCAAAAGAAGATCAATACTTCGCACTGTTCCTACAGATGAGCGTGAAGATCCAGGAGGCCGCGGACATGATGGCCGAGATGCTGCGCGCGTCGGACCACGAGTTTAGCGATTACTCAAAGAAGATAAAGGACATCGAGCACGAATGCGACGAAATTGCACATAGCGTCACGACAAAGCTCAACAAGTCCTTTATCACACCGTTTGATCGCGAGGACATCTACACCCTGGCAATGGCCCTGGATGACGTCTGCGATTATATCGACGCTGCCGCGCGCTCGATCGTCATGTACGACATTCACGGCAACGACACCCACGCCCAGCAGCTTTGCGAGGTCATAAAAAAGCAGGTGGCCGAGATGAATCAGGCCCTCTCATTTTTGCATCTGGCAAAGGGAATGGACCAGCACCTGGTCAACATTCAGCGACTCGAGAACGATGCCGACGAGATCTATTTCAATGCCATGGCAAGTCTGCTGAAAACAGACGACCCGATAAGGATCATTAAGCTAAAGGAGCTGTACGAGATGCTCGAAAATGCCACCGATAAGTGCGAGTATGCCGGCAATATAATGGAAAGCATAGTCCTGAAACACAACTAAAACCCCAGAACTCGAAGATCGGAGAGGATCTGCATTCTCCATTACTTATGGATGCTCAAACCCCCGCATTCGCCCTTGTAGTCGTCATCATCGCCGTCGCGTTGGTATTCGATTACGTCAACGGTTTTCACGACGCGGCCAACTCGATCGCGACGGTCGTCGCGACGAGAGTTCTGTCGCCCGGCGTGGCTGTCGCGTGGGCCGCGTTCTTTAATTTCATCGCGTTCCTCGTGTTCGGCACAGCCGTGGCAAAAACGATCGGCGGCGACATGGTCGACATCGCCAGGATCGAGGGCGGCGACCAGCTGTTCGTGCTTCTGGCTGCAGTGCTGGGTGCGACCATCTGGAACCTGATCACATGGTATCTCGGTCTGCCCACCTCCAGCTCTCATGCGCTGGTCGGCGGATATGCCGGGGCCGCCATGGCCGCGTTCATTTACCAGAGCGGGGGCGAGATCAGTCCGCTCGTCGTGCTCAAGGCCGAAGGCTGGATCAAGACGTTGACGTTCATCGTGCTTTCCCCGTTGATCGGCATGACGATCGGGTTCACATTGATGGTCGCCGTTTACTGGATCTTTCATAAAGTTTCCGTCAACAAGGTGGACCGCGTCTTTCGCATCGGCCAGTTGTTCTCAGCCGGTGCCTATTCGCTCGGCCACGGCGGCAATGACGCTCAGAAAACAATGGGCATTATCACCATCGCACTGGTCGCCGGCGGCTACCTGCAGATGCTGCCTACGGGCAAGCTGCCCGAGGTGCCCTTGTGGGTCGTGCTCGCCGCCCACGCGGCGATCGGCCTCGGCACGCTCTCAGGCGGCTGGCGCATCGTCAAGACAATGGGGACCAAGATCGTAAAACTTCAGCCCGTCGGCGGCTTCTGCGCCGAAACTGCCGGTGCCATTACGCTCTTCGGAGCGACGGCGGCGGGGATTCCGGTCTCGACCACGCATACGATCACCGGTTCGATCGTCGGCGTCGGCTCCGCCAAACGGTTCTCGGCCGTCAAGTGGGGAATAGCCGGACGTATTGTGTGGGCCTGGGTCCTAACCATCCCTATGGCCGCACTGATTGCCGCCCTGTCTTACGGTGTCATACTTATCATCGAACGAGCGACCGGCGTTAGTTAGAGTGTTGATCGCGGTTTCGGCTGTTTTTGTAATCTAGCGCACAGAATTTCTTCGGGGCGCGTCGTAGCATGTTCGCATGGGGCGCAAGGGTACAAAATACATTCTCTTGACGGCGGTTCTTACGCTTCTTCCCGCAAGCGTTTGGGCTCAATTTACTCTCTCTTCGAACGATAAAAAGATAATCGCCGATTTTGAGCTTCGCGCGAAGCGATATGTTGATTTGCGTAACAAGGCTCAGCGAAAAATCCGGAAATTGCCTGAATCCGCCACGCCCGAGCAGATCGAGGCTCACAAAACCGCGCTTCGCAAGGCGGTTCTGGCCTGGCGGGTAAATGCTCGTCAGGGCGGTCTTTTCACTCAATCCGCGGCGGCGTTGATCCGAAACATTATAAAGTCGGAATTTAAAGGATACGAGGGTGCCGAGATAAGGCAAGCCGTCTTGGAAGCTGATACCAAGGGTGTTCCGATAAAGGTCAATGTCGTCTATCCCGAGTCGAAAGAACTCGTCGAAATGTCGCCGGCCTTGCTTTTAACACTGCCTCAGATGCCGAAGGAGCTGCGCTATCGGTATGTCGGTCGAAACCTCGTGATCCTCGATAGGGATGTCGGTATCCTCATCGATTTTATGAAGGATGCTCTCCCGTAAATTAGTAAAGGAGCTCTGAAAAGATGAGACGCATGGGCGTTCAATTTATCGCTTTATTCTTGGGCCTGGTCGCGGGGCACCTATTTGTGGCTGCTCAGGGAACCCAGCCGCCGGTCAGCAGCCTGGTCCTTCCCAACGCTGAGGGGTCTGTCAAGTTTCTTGCCATCGGCGACACTGGTACGGGCAGCAAGCAACAGCACGAATTGGCCGCTGTCATGCAGGAATATCGGAAGGTCTTCCCGTATGAATTTGTGATCATGGTAGGTGACAATATGTACGGGGGTGAGAAAGCGGCCGATTTCAAAACAAAATTCGAAGACGTTTACAAGCCGCTTCTCGACCAAGGCGTAAAATTCTACGCTTCGCTCGGTAACCACGACGAATCGAACCAACGCATGTATGACCTGTTTAACATGGGTGGAGAAGAGTACTATCGCTTTAAAAAGGGCGGTGTCGCTTTCTATGCTCTAAACAGCAACTACATGGATAAGCGGCAGCTAAAGTGGATCCAGGACGAACTCGGGAAGGATAATTCAGAGTGGAAGATCGCGTTTTTTCATCATCCGCCCTATTCATCCGGCGGCAAGCATGGTTCGTCGGTCGAACTGCGCGAAATTCTCGAGCCGATCTTCGTTAGTAAAGGCGTTGATGTGGTGTTTACTGGGCACGAGCACTTCTACGAAAGAATAAAACCCCAGAAAGACATCTTCTACTTCATCACAGGTGCTGGCGGCAAGCTTCGCAAGGGAGACATAAAGGACAGATCGCCGCTTACTGCGAAGGCGTACGACGATGACATGTCTTTCATGCTGGTCGAGATCCATAAGAAATTGATGCACTTCCAGGTCATTTCGCGTACCGGGAAGACCGTGGACTCGGGAGCGTTACCGCGCCGTGAGCGTTAAGGCTAGCCCGATCTTCTTCGCGAAGGGGACCGCGTCATCGGTTCGACCCGTACCAGCTCCGCGATCCTTTCCCGTATTGTTGTGATAAAACCGCGGGCGGTTCCCTCACTATAACCGGCGGCTGAGAAAGCTTCGGCAAGTTGAGTCTCATTGAGCCGCGAGAGCCGCTCGCCAATCCATCGAACATGGGCGGTCGGGATTCGCCGCATGGCTTTCTCCTTCGCCGTTTGGCTCCGCCAGTAGCCGGGGTGAAATATAAACGTCAGATAGCCGAGACCGCTGGGACGCGTGCGATATTGAAATTCGGTAAAGCCATTGTGCACACGCTTCACCAGCCGATTGGCGCGGTAATCAGACAAGCTGTTCTTGGAGCGACGACCGCCTAGACCACCGACTTTACCAAGCGTGGCCCCGAGGTCGGTTACGACATAGCGAACCTCTTGAAGTCCGGTGCCGGGGTCGGTAAAGGTTAAAACGCGATTATTCTGGGGACTCGTATCGTAATTGGCCATTAGGACCATCAGAGTCTTAAGACCGTTGAACTCGCGGGTTCCCACAAACAGGTTCTTCAGCCAATCCCAGGTTTTGCCACGCTTGACATTATCCCGTCTTGGCTCGAAACGCGCACCGCGTACCGTGTTTCTATTCTCTACAAAATCCCGACCTCGCGAGAGCCTAGGCAGGCCCAGGATCTCTGCGCGGTCAAGGTAATAACTTTCCTCTGCGAAATAGCCCATTGCCCACACGAACCGTGTAACCACAGTCTCGGACTGGGCTTCGCGGCCAAGCTTAACAGACCACTTAACGCCGTTCGCGTCGGTGACATCGAATTTCGGTGACTCGCCATCTCTATCCTCCTTAACAAAGGTGAACGGCGGCGCCGGCGCCCGCCCAGATGATCCCGGCCCGTAAAACAGGTCCTTCGCTCCGATATCGCCGGGGTCGCGCCAAAGGACCGGCCTAGTCTGCGGCCCGCGTCTGGGCCAGGTTGAGCAGTGGCATGATCAGACATAGACCGATCAGCATGATCGGCACCTGGGTTTTCTTCAACATACAAATACCCTCCGATACTCAGTAGACTGTTTAGAGCCAGTTGGTGTCTGTCGGCCAGCAGACCGGGATTTGCTTGCGCCTGAGATCGATTAGGTGCATCATTCAGCTTATGGCAGCTGTTGTCGAAACCGTTCGAGCCCTCGAGGACTATCTCGTCATGTCCGAGGAAGAGATGCATACCTCTATTGAAAGGGCACGCGAGATACTGGGCTCGCGAGTCGTCATTCTCGGGCACCACTATCAGCGAGACGACGTCATTCGCCATGCGGATCTGACAGGCGATTCTTACCAGCTATCGGTTATGGCGTCGCAGACCGACGCCGAGTACATAGTGTTTTGCGGCGTGCATTTTATGGCCGAGTCGGCCGATATTCTCGGCAAACCCGATCAGCGGGTGATATTGCCCGACCTGGGGGCTGGATGCTCGATGGCGGATATGGCGACGATCGACCAGGTCGAGGATGCATGGGAGCAGCTCGCGGAGATAGGTGTGCTCGAAAACAAGGTTGCGCCGATCACCTACATGAATTCGAGCGCCGCGATCAAGGCCTTTTGCGGTCGCAACGAGGGTGTTGTGTGCACCTCGTCAAACGCCATCCCGCTTTTTGACCGCTATTTGAAAGAGTACGACAAGATGTTCTTTTTCCCTGATCAACACCTGGGCCGCAACACGGGTACGAAATTCGGGATACCGCTCGACAAGATGGCGCTGTGGAACCCACGTGAGGAGCTAGGGGGCAATACCGAAGAGCAGCTGCACGATGCCAAACTGATCCTCTGGCGCGGGCACTGCTCGGTGCACGGCCGCTTCAAGCCATGGCATGTTGAGCAAATTCGAAAGGAGCTCCCGGGTGTCCAGGTTCTCGTACATCCCGAATGTGTCCGCGAGGTGGTTGAGATCAGCGATCTGGACGGATCCACGTCATTTATCATAAAGACGGTAGAAAATTCTCCGCCGGGGTCAAAATGGGCGATCGGCACCGAGGTCAACCTGGTCAACCGATTGCAGGACCGCTTTCCCGACAAGACGATCCGGCTGCTCGCACCCGACCTTTGCATGTGCGCGACAATGTACCGGATTGCACCGCAAAACCTCGCGTGGGCGATGGAAAACCTGCTTGACGGCAATGTTGTGAACGAAATCGTCGTTGACGACGAAACGAAACATTTCGCCCAGATCGCGCTCGAGCGCATGATCAGCTTTACCGAGCGCAGGGCCGGCATTTAGTATTAAACCGCCCTAACGCTGAGACGCAGAGAAAAAAGAAAGCTAAATATCCGCCCCACGGCTCGGGCGGTTATTCCTGCCCTTCGTCGCGATAATGCGGCCACTCATTCTAAATGCTGGAAAGCATTATTATCGAGCAAATGAAATTGTCCGAAAAGGACAAGGTTCTCGCGTTTTTGAAAACCGTGTACGCGGACAATCCGCGTCAGAGCGATATCAGATTCTGGGATTGGCATTTTTTAGAACCGCCGCATGCGGCAAACGGCCACCCGCCGGTGTGGCTGGCAAGGAGCGGCGATCGGATCGCGGGCCAGCTGGGCGCCATTCCGGTCGAAATGAATGTCGATGGCGAAAAGAGATCGGCCATCTGGATACTCGATCTGATCGTCGATCCGGATTTTCGCCGCATGGGAATCGCCCAAAAACTGGTTATCGCGGCGCGAGAGTTTTGCCCGTTTCTACTCGGCATTAATACTAATAAGCAGCATGCGCCGGCGATGCTAAAAAAACTGGGTTTTGTAATTGTCACGAAGATACCTCGATTTCATAAGATCCTGTTTCCCGGCGAGGCTCTCCCTGAGATCACCAGCCTCGGGCCGCTGCGCACCGCGGCCAACCTGGCCTTTGCTCCATTTCGCGCCGGTCTGAAAGATCCTCTGAAGCGAGGCGAGGAAGTTAGGCAACTACGGAAGTTCGATAGCTCGTTTGACGAGCTCTGGCACGAATCGAGCGGTCAATGGGCGTGCTCGGTTTCGCGTTCGGCGGCGATGCTCAACTGGCAATTTAAACAGCAACCGGATAAGCGATTCGAAATTTTGGGGCATTACGAAAACGATAAATTGCTCGGCTATGCGATACTTTTCTTCAGGCGGGCCAATGCCGCCGGTGCCATTGACAAGGCCGCGATCAGCGATATCTGCTATCATCCCCGCAAGGCGGCACATACGGTCGATACGCTGTTGCAAGCCTCGCTCCGAATTGCCCTCGATCGTCGCGCCGGCTCTCTGGTCACGGACGCACATGATACTCTGCTGCAGCAGCGGCTAAAATATTTTGGTTTTTGGCCCGTAACCAGCGGTCTGCAGTTAATGGCCCTGAGCCCCGAGCGTGAGGAACTGATATATGACGAGAGCTCATGGTTTCTGACCCGGGGCGATGCGGATATCAGCATTTTTGAACATGCAAATGTTTGATAGTAATTAGACAATTGAAGGTACCCGTCCTCGCATATCACAAGATCGATCTGCCGACCCCGGATGTAAAGATCCGAGGCGCTTATACATCGCCTCATCGCTTTGAAAAGCAGATCCTTTATTTAAAAAAGCGCGCTTTTGATTTCTTTACCGCATCCGAACTCATCGGGTTTTACCTTGAGAACGGCCGATTCCCTGAAAACGCGATCTGCATTACCTTTGACGACGGGTGGAAGGACAATTATGCAAACGCGTTTCCCATCCTAAAAAAATTTAATATCAAGGCCACTATTTTTCTTGTTCCTTCATGCATAGGAGCGGTCACGGCCCAGGTAACGGCCGACGGCGAAGGCGAGCGTGAACACCTGTCTATGGCGGACATACGCGAGATGTCCGCGAGCGGGATCGAATTTGGCTCGCATAGCATGAATCACAAGTTGTTCGACCGCATCGAGCCGGCCGAGATCGAGCGGGAAGTAGTGGACTCCAGGAATTATATTGAGGATCTGCTCCAAAAGCCCTGCGAAGTCTTTGCATACCCGGCGGGTTTATTTACGGATTTCGCACGCGAAATGGTTCGGCTCTCCGGTTATAAAGCAGCATTTTCAACGGTTTACGGTCCCGCGGATATTGTCGACCGCTTCGCACTCAACCGGACCGAGATCCTCCGCCGCGACGGCCTGCCGTTCCAATTTTCGCGCAAGATACGGAGCATCTTCCCTGGATAGGTCAGCCACGCCCCTCCTGACAAGCCGCTCGATCGAAAATGTAGCCGTATAGCGTGCGCCTTTACGCTTTGGTTTAGGAGTCAGGCCGACCAGGTTTATGGCGTAACCGCCGAATTGGTCGCCCTTTGGGCCGGAAGTTGTGTTCATTTCGAGAAGCTTTACGGCACCGCGCCAGTCAATTACTTTGACCTTTACCCGGGCGTTCCCGGCCCAGACGCACTGTACGTCCTCCGGGCACCTCGAATCCTCTAAGACGGAAATAAATTCGAGCTTGAGTTCACCGCGAAAGGCAATTTTCTGCTCGCCGGTCCTGACGGTTAACCGATGATCGGATCGAGCAAAGGCGCCCGGGGCGATCGACAGAATTGCGATGAATATAAGGATGAGTGTTTTCATGGTCGTTCCCGTGGATAACCATCCACACTAAAAGAACGTTCCGCAGAGTCCCAATTGCACACAAAATGTGCTCGACGCCGTGGCTGCCGCCTATATAACTCGTAAACGCTTACGCTGCTGCCGACGCGCCGGCTATTATTTTTTCCTCTATCGCACGGGCAAACTCATTGGTTTTCGCGTTGCCGCCCAGATCTTTTGTGATCGTCGTGCCGTCAGCGAATACGGCCAGCAGGGCAGTCTCCAGCCGGCGTGCTGCATCTTTTTCGCCGATATAATTCAGCATCTGGATCGCCGAAAGCATAAGGGCGGTCGGATTTGCTATGCCCTGGCCAGCGATGTCGGGTGCCGAACCGTGCACGGCCTCGAAAACGGCGCCGAGCTCGCCGATATTGGCGCCGGGAGCGAGTCCGAGCCCGCCGATCAAACCGGCACAGAGATCCGAAACGATGTCGCCATAGAGATTTTCCATCACCATGATATCGAACTGTTCTGGCCGCATGACCAGCTGCATGCAGCAGTTGTCGATGATCTTGTCGTCGGCCGCGATATCAGGAAAGTCCTTTGCCACATTATAAAAGCACTCGAGAAACAGGCCGTCCGAGAGCTTCATGATATTGGCCTTGTGAACGGCGGTCACTCTTTTGCGGCCGTTATCGCGAGCGTATTCGAAAGCGTATTTGGCGATGCGGGTCGATGCTTTCTCGGTGATGATCTTCAGCGATTCGACCACGCCTGGCACCACGATATGCTCGAGGCCGGCGTAGAGGTCCTCGGTATTCTCTCTCACGATAACCAGATCCAGCTCCGGATAGCGACAAGGCACATTCGGCAGTGCCTTGATGGGCCGGACATTCGCGTAAAGATCGAGCGCCTTGCGCAGGCCAACGTTCACCGACGTAAAGCCTTTGCCGACCGGTGTCATGATCGGCCCTTTCAACGAAACCTTATTCCGCCGCATCGCCTCGATCGACGCCTCAGGCAGCGTGTCGCCAAACTTCTCAAGCGCCTGCGCGCCCAATATCTGTGTTTCCCATTCGATATCGACGCCCGTCGCCTCAATAACCCGAACCGTCGCCGCCACGATCTCCGGCCCGATTCCATCACCCGGAATGAGTGTAATTTTATGCTTTGCCATAAGATCTATTGTAATACATCAGAACGGCCTCGAGCCCTGTCTAGTGGCTCCCCTTGCTTCGTGTCTATTCGTGTATTTCGCGGTTTCTCTTCCAGCTAAT
>DATLNN010000346.1:0-4899 GCA_035536695.1 Pyrinomonadaceae bacterium
GACCGACTCGATCCTGCGCGCCAGCTTGACCGGTTTTCCGATTATCTTCTCCGCCGCAAACGCCTTGCCGAGCTGCGTGCGAACCACATGTACTTTTACACCGAGCTGCCAAAGCCTATCGACAAAAAAGGCCTCGTCGGCGTGAACGTACATACAGGCCGCGACGCGCGCGTCATCCTCATTTCCGACCCGGACGCCCAATTCGTGACTGATGAGACCGCAAACCTGCTCTATTCGGCCAACGGCAGCCGGTTAGGTGCCTTTCCGTTACGTGGCAATTGAACATCAAAAAAGGCGGCCCCGGGCCGCCCTTTTGTCCTATTCGACCGAGCCGCTTTTCGGCTCAAACAGCACTTGGTTAAGATCGCGTGCAAACCGCTCAGGCTCTTCCCAATGCGGAGAGTGCCCCGAGCCTTTGTAGACGACCAGTCGCGATCGTGGCAGCCCTTTTGTGAGAACTTCCTGCTCATCCCTAAGAAAGATCGTCTCTTTTTCGCCCCAAAAAATTGTGACAGGGATCGTGATCTTTTTCAGTTCCGGGCGAAAGTCCTTGGCAAGGATGCCGTTCAACGCCTTCTTCCAAACGTACGCCGGTAGCTTCAGGCTTTCGCTGACCACGGTGTCGAGGAACTCCTTTGGCAGGGTCGGCGACGAGGTCGAAATCTGAAACCCCCTCGCGAACTCAGCCGGCACGGGGTCGGAGAGCTTGTTCACCTCCTCGAGCAGGCCCCTGACGGCCGCGTTGTTGGCACTCGAAGCAGTCCCGATCAGCACGATCCGCTCGACCCGCCCGGGCGCGTCTAGAGCGGTCTGCATCGTGACAAAGCTTCCCATCGAATGCCCTACGATCGTTGCTGTCCTAATGCCTTTTACATCCATAAAGGCTACGACGTCAGCCGCAAAGTTCTTCATCTCATATCCATCCGCGGGTCGATCGGAATCGCCGTGCCCACGCTGGTCGATAGCAAAAACGCGAAAACGCCTGTCGATCAGCGGCAGCACGCGGCTGTAAGAAAACGATGAATCCGTGAACCCGTGTACCAGGAGCAGCGGCGGCCCGTCGGCCGGACCCGTCTCGACGTAGCTCATAGTGATGCCGGTCTTCAGCTTGACCTGCGATCGCGGCGAACCGCTGCCCGCACTCCTACTGCTCGTTCCATACAAATGCTCGGCAGTGAGTTTCGCATCAGCTCCGGCCCACGCCCGCTCATATTCGCGCTGAACGAGCTCCGCGGACGAAGTTTTACCCTGCTTGCGCAGGGCTTCGGACAGGCCGAACAATGCACGTCCGCTCTGCGGATTTCGGGCGATCTCTTCGCGATAGGCCTTTTCGGCCTCGGCGAATTGGCCGTCCATGAGCAGCACACGGCCCAGCCATTCGCGGATAGGCAGGTCCCAATCCGGCGGCTCGGCGTAATTGACTTTGGCCTCAGACGCTGTCGCGGCCCGCATCATCGCGATCGCACCTTTGCGGTCGCCACGCGACAGCGCGATCTCGCCGGCAAGCAGCTCGTCGGCCACTTTGAGAGCTACGCTGACGGGCGTTGTAAAGAGCACGGCTTCAGCCGGTATCTTTTTAGCCGTTTCACGAAGGGCCGCCAGCTCTTTTTCCGCGTCGGCCGTTTTACCGCGTTCGGCGAGCGCGAGCCCGCGGGCCATATGCCAGTGGGCGATTGTGGTGAGCATCTCAGCGGCCGGCTTCGGATAAATCATGATCTCGTCCCACTTGTGAAACCGTGCGAGCACGATGATCGGATACGGCATGAACATCTCGAGCATCGGCATCGCCTTAACGCTGGGTCCGACATTATCGGCAAGCTTCTTGCCCGCCTTGATCGACCCAGCGTAATTGCCGTTGCCGGCGTACGTCGCCGCCAGCATGTGGATGTTGTGGTTGTAGTACATCGCCGGATAGAGGCCGTTATTGCCGCTTCGCTGGATGTAATTGCGGTCGGCAATTATCGCCGCCTCGTTGCTTTTTGCAGACGCGTCCAGATCGCCCGTTCGCAGATAAATATGCGACGGCATATGCACGAGATGGCCCGCGCTCGGCGCGAGGCCCATCAAACGGTTGGCGGCCGCGGTGCCGCGTTCCGGGTTGGGCGACGCCTCGATCGCGTGGATGTAGTAATGGTTGGCACCGGTGTGTTTCGGATTTCTCTTGAGCACGCCCTCGAGCACCGCAACGATCTCGAGCGTGCCTTCGGCTGGCTTACCGTCGAGCGTCCACAGCTGCCACGGGCGCAGGTTCATCATGCTCTCGGCGTAGAGCGTCTGAGCGTCGAGGTCGTCAGGGTAGGTCTTTGCGAGCTCGGCCATGGCCGCTTTGTAGGCAGCCGCGAGTTTGGCCGGGTCCGCCTTAGGATCCGACGAGTACCGTTTTGCGAGCGCGTTTATATACGCCCGCTCGGCATCCGATGCCTTTAGGGCCAGCGACACCGCCTTTTGAAGCTGGACGTACGCCTGAGCAAAGCGGTCGGTGTTCGCCGGATCGTTGTAGTTTGCACCGAGGCCGAGCGCCATTCCCCAATAAGCCATCGCAAGATCGGGGTCGAGTTCGGCGGCGTGCCGAAACGAATTAACGCCTTCTTCGTGATTGAAGGCGAAAAGATACGCGAGGCCCTGATTAAAATATTTCTGAGCCTCGGGGTTCTTTGTAGAGACCGGGTGATCGACGTGCCCAAGGCCATTGTCGAGCCAAACTGGTTTCTTCTCCGGTTGATTATGTCCGCCATGGCCATGCTGCCCAACGACGGCACACGCCAGCAATAGTATTAAAATAATTACGTTCATATTTGATCTACCTCCTCAGCCCGCCGTTCAAGGCGCGAGCTTACGAGGTGAAAGATAGTTCATGTCGGTAACGAAACTCTTTAGGAACTTCTGAAATCTCTCTGAAGAATTCCTGAAAGCCGCTGCCGGTTTGCAACGTGGTTCGTTTAGTCGTAAATATATATCACAACCCTGATCCGAACGAAATAACCATGAAACGACCATTTTACCTGTTTACTATCATCTTGCTTGCGTTCACCTGCCGCGGGTTCAGCCAGGTTTCCGGCACGAACCCGGATCCCGAGGTATCGAAAATGATCAGGGAAGTTTCCGCAAAGAATATCGAGGCTACGATACGCAAGCTCGTCTCGTTCGGTACCAGAAACACGCTGTCGGTACAGAATGACCCGAACCGCGGCATCGGCGCGGCGCGTGACTGGCTGTTCGCCGAGTTTCAAAGAATAAGCACCGATTGCGGCGGATGCCTTGAGCTGCAAAAACAATCTTTCGTTCAGCCGGCGGCGGGTCGCATACCTCAGCCAACAACGCTGACGAACGTGTTTGCTGTGCTGAAAGGCACCACGGATCCGACGCGTATTTACGTGGTTTCGGGCCATTATGATTCGATGTGCTCGTCGGCTATGAACGCGACCTGCGATGCGCCGGGCGCCAACGACGACGCATCGGGCACGGCCGTTTCCGTCGAGCTAGCCCGCGTGATGTCGAAGCGAAAATTTGACGCGACGATCGTGTTTATGGCCGTGCCGGGCGAAGAACAGGGCTTGCTCGGCGCCGCCCACTATGCTGAGGAGGCCAAGAAAGCCCAAACCAATATCGAGGCCATGTTCACGAACGACATCGTGGGCGGTGTCACAACGCATAAGAACTCTAAGTTCCGGAACAAGGTTCGCGTATTCAGCGAAGGTGTGCCGTCAAGCGAGACGCAGCAGGAAGCGGCAACCAGGCGGAGCGTGGGCGGCGAGAACGACTCACCGTCGCGACAGCTTGCGCGCTATGTCAAAGAGCAGTCAGACCGCTATCTAAAGAATTTCGGCGCATGGATGATCTATCGACGAGACCGCTATGGGCGCGGCGGCGACCACATCCCATTCGTCGAGCGCGGGTTTGCCGGCATTCGGTTTACCGAGTCCGATGAAGATTATGCCCACCAGCATCAAAATGTCCGCACCGAGGGCGGCAAATTTTACGGCGACACGGCTGACTATGTCGATTTTGAATACACCGCAAATGTCGCCCGTGTCAATCTCGCTGCATTAGCCAGCCTGGCCTCCGCACCTGCGAAGCCAAAGAACGTCGGTCTCGTCACCGGCGGCCTCAATAACGACAGCGTATTGAGATGGGATGCGAACACCGACACGGATCTTGCCGGCTACGAGGTCGTCTGGCGCGACACGACAGCTGCCGAGTGGACAAACTCGATACCGGTCGGCAATGTCCTCACGTACACTGCCAAAATGATGTCAAAAGACAACTTTTTCTTCGGGGTCCGCGCCGTCGATAAGAGCGGAAACAAGAGCCCCGTCGTCTATCCGCGCCCGGCCGCACCTCCTCGGCCCGCCGCGACACCCGCACCTCAATAGCCAGGCAGACCCGCGTCCTGCCCAAGCCCGCACGTCAGTAACGGCGGTACATCCACGCCTTGAGTATACCGCCCTTACTTACGTGCGGGCTTGCGCATCGGACACCCGCAAGTCACGACAACCACGTCATATCAAGACAACCACGTCATAGCGAGACAATCACGTCAAATCGCGACAATCATGTCATATCGTGACAAGTGGTGTTTCATTCTTCGTACAGCTTTGCTAAGTTGGGTCACGGGCCGATCTTTCGGCTGGTCGCCTATGAATTATAACCGTCAGGCAGTTCCGCTCAGCGAGGATCAGCTACAGCTAAAGAAGATCGAGGATTGCCGCAGGCTTTACGCAAAGTACGGCGGGCGGTGGCATATGCAGATCGAGCGGGAGATGCGAGCTCTCGGCCACACCAGCTTTCACCGCCGCATCTTATACAGCCGCTTCGAACGCAACCGCCACCGCCCGGGCTGGATCGAGCTCTACGGTTCCACGACGGGAACCCGTCCGCCGGGAACCCATCCTCCCGGAA
>DATLNN010000347.1:0-4274 GCA_035536695.1 Pyrinomonadaceae bacterium
ACTCGCGGCGGCAGGACCTCGTCGCGATATCTCTGCGGCTGCGCGTCAAAGAATTCCCAGCACGGCATTGACACGACCCGCGTCGGCACACCTTCGGCGTTGAGGCGTCCGGAGGCTTCCATGGCCAGGCCGACCTCGGTCCCGGTCGCAATGAGGATGAGTCTGGGAGCAGCACCTTTGCCTGATTTGTTTTGCGCCTCAGCCAAGACGTAAGCTCCCTTGTGCAGGCCTTTAGCGTCACCGTATTTTTTGCGATCGATCAGTGCGACCTTCTGCCGTGAGAGCGAAAGGATGGTGGGAGCGTTCCTGTTCCGCAACGCCGATGCCCATGCTTCGCGCGTTTCGTGTGCATCGCATGGTCGGATAACCGGAATGGCGGGGATGGCGCGCATGGCCGCCAGGTGCTCGACCGGCTGATGGGTCGGACCGTCTTCGCCCAGCCCGATCGAGTCGTGCGTGAAGACAAAGATCGTCTGGAGCCTGGATAGAGCCGCCAAACGGATCGACGGCCGGCTGTAATCCGAAAACGTTTGGAACGTACCTCCGAATGGGATCAGGCCGCCATAATATGAGATACCGTTCATGATAGAGCCCATGGCGTGCTCGCGGATGCCGTAATGGATATTGCGATTCGCGTAGGCTCCGGCCTGCATTCCGCCGGATGAATTTATATACGTATTGTTCGACGGCTTGAGATCGGCCGAACCGCCAAGCATCTGCGGTACAGCGTCGGCGACGGCGTTGATGACGTCGCCGCTGTAGGCCCTGGTGGCCTTGGCGTCCACTCCGTCAAATTTCGGCAAGCTCTTTTCCCACCCACTCGGCAATTCGGGGGCGAGCATTGCCCTAAACGCGGCCCCGGCCTCGGGGTCCGCCTTTTCGTATCGCTTAACCATTACGTCCCATTCCCGCTCATAACGGGCGCCGTTTTTGACCGCCTCGCGGAATTTAGCAAGGGCCTCTTTAGGAATAAAGAAATGCTTATTCTCGGGCCAGCCGAGGTTGCGCTTGGTCTCGACCACCGCCTCTTCGCCGGGGGCATCGGAGTGGGCCTTGCTTGTGCCCTGTTTCGGCATTCCGAAACCAATGATCGTGTGGACGCGAATTATCGACGGCTTATTCTTCACTTTCTGCGCGGCGCGGATCGCATTTTCTATCGCCTTGAGATCGTTCCCATCGGCGACGTCCAGCACATGCCAGCCGCACGATTCGAACCGCTTTGTCCTGTCCTCGGTAAATGCGAGATCGGTCGAGCCGTCGATGGTTATCTGGTTGTCGTCATAGAGGTAGATCAGGTTGCCGAGCTTCAGGTGGCCCGCGACGCTCGCGGCCTCATAGCTGACGCCTTCCATCAGGTCGCCGTCCGAGCAGATGCAGTAAATGTAATTGTCGGCGACCGGAAATCCATTGCGATTAAACCTCGCCGCCATGTGTGCCTGGGCGATGCCCATGCCGACGCCGTTGGCAAAGCCCTGCCCAAGCGGCCCCG
Source organism: Pyrinomonadaceae bacterium (assembly GCA_035536695.1). Classification (GTDB taxonomy): domain Bacteria; phylum Acidobacteriota; class Blastocatellia; order Pyrinomonadales; family Pyrinomonadaceae; genus OLB17. The sequence goes on from DATLNN010000347.1 coordinate 1,490, forward strand.
TCGTCACCTCGACGCCCGGCGTCATGAAATTCTCTGGATGGCCCGGCGTTTTCGAATGCAGCTGGCGAAAACGCTTGAGCTCATCGAGCGGCAGATCGTAACCCGTCAGGTGAAGCAGCGCATAGATCAGCATCGAGCCGTGGCCTGCGGAGAGAACGAAGCGGTCGCGGCCGGCCCATTTTGGATTCTTCGGGTTGTGCCTGAGAAATTTTGTCCACAGAACATATGCGGTCGGGGCCATGCCCAGAGGCAATCCTGGATGGCCTGATTCGGCCTTTTGGACCGCGTCGAGCGAAAGCGTGCGGATGGTGTTGATGCAGAGCTGGTCGATGTCGGTTTTCATTTTGGGCTGGGTCGCTGTTTTCATAGGTTTGTAGGGTTTTCGATCAGTAAATTATATGCCTTAGCGTGGCGTTCAAACTCCTGTCTGTAGAGATCAAATCGCTCTCGATTCGCGGTCACTCGCCGCCGTGTTCCTGCCTGGTAATTCTGAATGTCACTTATTTTGCCAATACTTTCGAGCGCAAGCAAGACGGCGCCGCGAGAAGATGACTCGCGGGCATCATTTAGTTCGAAATCGCGCCCGAGTACATCGGCTATTATCTGGGCCCAGGCGGCCGATTCGCGGATCGCCCCGCCCGAGGCGACTATCCGCTCGATCCCGCAAACACGCTCCAACTGTGAAAAGATCTCCGCAAATCTAAAGGCGACCGCCTCGAGCGCAGCATGCAAGAGGTCGACGGTGTCCGTCGATGCCGTCAGGCCCAACACTGCGCCGCGAGCATGTTCGTGGTAGCCGGTCCCGCGTTCGCCAGCCAAAAACGGCAGGAACGTCAGAGCGTGCGAGCCAGGCGCGCGCGCCGATATTCTGAGCCCCGCATCCTTTGGCAGCTTTAGATTCTTCGCGAGCCAGGCATAAAGCCCGCCGCCGTCAGACAATGCTCCGCCGATTATTGTCCGGTTTCGATCGACGCGATAGCACCATAACCCGTCGGGGATGGCACGCGGCGGCTTGCCGGTATAGATGACCCGCATCGCCCCCGATGTCGCGACCATCAGCGACGCCTCCGTTTCCTTGACACACCCGGCACCGATACTGTCCGCCGCACCGTCGGCAATGGCCGGGAACCACCGAGCATCCTTGAGGCGGGGCCAGCGTTTTGCGAATGCCTGGTTGAGTGAAAAGGCCCGTGTGCCAGCCGCGATCTGGGGCAAAAGTTCTTTATCGAGCTTTAGATATTTGAGGATCTCGCGGTCCCATTCACACTTGTGAATGTCGAAAAGGCCAGTGCCCGATGCCATCGAAATGCTCGTTACGCGCTGGCCGAACAGCTTTAAGGCCAGGAAATCGCTGAATGAGAGCAACGCGCCCGCCCGCCCGAATTCCGCAGGAAATTCCTGTCCCAGCCAAAGTATCTTTGCCGGCCAATAGCTCGAATGAAACCGCGCCCCCGTCCTGTTATGGACGCTCGACTCGTCAAAGCGTTTGCGGAGCATATCGGTCGCCCCACGGCTACGCCTGTCGGCCCAGCCAAGCACGCCGGTCATTGGCTTGTCTCGCCGATCGATCGCCACCAGGCTGTGCCAAAAACACGACGTCGCGACATATTGGATCGGGCCACCGACCGCAGCCGACCGTTCCAGCACCTCATCGATAACCGACACGACCTCGGCAAAACCCCTCTCGGCGTCAAGCTCCGCCCCGCCGTCATCCGTCACCCCAAACGACCGTACATGCCTAACCGCCGTACCCCGAACATACCTCGCCGCCCCATCATAAACCCCCGCGCGCACACTCGAAGTCCCGATATCGATAGCAAGAATAAGAGGTGTTTCCAAGGTATGTTCGTCCTCTAGCGATGAATGCGACCTGCAGTAGGCACACGCTGCCGTGACTAAACTTTCGTAATTGACAGTTCTGGAAACGACGTTCGAAAGATTCGGTCATCGAGTGTCAACAGCCTATGGCCATGCGCAAAAGCGTGGGCTCCGATATAAAAGTCGGTCAAGATCCGCCGCGGCTCGCTTGTCTTAAGACGCCGCCTGCGACTGGCGTATTTCTGAAACGCGGAGCCCGCGGAGCGCCAGATCGTTTCACTGCTGGACCAGTCGACAACGATCTCCGTTTCGTCCAGAAAGCTGTTAACAAATTCCTCGGTTCGGCCCGGCGAGGCATGCAGTTCTGCAAACACGGCTCCGCAAATGACGAGGCCGCCCGCCGCGTAAGCCGCGTCCAGGCTGGTGCGTGCCCTGGTATTAAGAGCATCGTCTGAGTTCAGCAGTCCGATAATTACATTAGAGTCTATTGCCGTTGTCATTCTGGATCGCGCAGATCGCGAACATAGTCGATGACCGCCTGCCGTCCCCGGCCGATCCCCGGCGTCCCCATCCCCTGGTATTTCGCAAAAGGACTTTCTCTTCTGATCGGTTTGATAACGATGTCGGCCCCTCTGTGTTCAAAAGCAAGTTGATCGCCCGCCTTGACACCAAGTGCCTGACGCACCTTCAACGGCACCGTGATCTGCCCTTTACTGGTTATTTTTGCTCGTGTTTGCATGGCGCATCTCCTGACTCCCTTACTTTACCACAGCACGCCTTACTTCATGCCGGCCTTCTCTAATGATCGAGCAGATTACTCCGTTTGCCGATGGTGAAGTTATCAAAGACTCCCAAAAATTCGGATGCCCACATTTTATCCGGATTCACCGATACCAGAGTTGAAACTTATCACTGACCAAAACCGTATTCTGGTCAGTTCGATATTCAACGCGTGAGGAGAAAAATT
>DATLNN010000348.1:0-3921 GCA_035536695.1 Pyrinomonadaceae bacterium
CATCTTATAGCCAAGCCAGCCAAAGATATCGATCGCGTCCCAACCCTCTTTATTGTCGCCGCGCGGCGGGTAGTAGTTGATGCGCACCACGTGAGAGAAATCGCGGTAGAGCTCGGGGTAGATCTCGGGCTGGAAGATGTGTTCGAGAACGGAGAGTTTCGAGACCTCTTTTGACTTGAAATTCTCGGGATCGTCGAGCACCTCGCCGTCGCGGTTGCCGAGAATGTTCGTCGAATACCAGCCGTCGAGGCCAAGCATCCGAGACTTGAAGCCCGGTGCGAGGATCGTTTTCATCAGGGTCTGGCCCGTCTTAAAATCCTTGCCGCAGATCGGCACGCGGGTCTTGTCCGCAAGCTCAGTGAGGGCAGGGATATCGACCGTCAGATTCGGAGCTCCGTTTGCGAAAGGGACGCCCGATCTCATCGCGGCATAGGCATAGATCATCGATGGCGAGATCAGCGCGTCGTTGTCGTACATCGCTTTTTCGAAAGCGTCGAGCGACTTGTGGATCTCCGATTCTTCGATGTAGATCTCGGTCGATGCGGCCCAGACCATTACAAGCCGCGAGCAGTTGTTATCGGATTTGAAACGCGCGATATCCTCTATGAGCTGCTCGGCCAGCTCCATCTTGTTCTTGCCGGTTTTGACGTTTTCGCCGTGAAGCCGTTTGACGTAGTTTTGCTCAAAGACGGCCGCCATCGGCTTGAGCGAGGAGAGCTGCTCGGAGACCTGATTGAGGAGGTCCTTGTCGAGAACGCCGGCGTTCATCGCGGCGTCATAGGCGTTGTCGTGAAAGATGTCCCATGCGCCGAATACGATGTCGTCGAGGGAAGCAAGCGGTACGAAATCCTTGATCTTTGGCGACCGGTCCTCGGTGCGCTTGCCGAGACGGATCGTAGCCATCTGGGTCAGGCTGCCTACAGGTTCGGAAATACCGCGTTTGATTGCCTCGACGCCGGCCACCAGCGTCGTGCTGACGGCGCCCAGACCGACCAACAGGACACCAAGTTTCCCGTCGGCGGGCGCAATATCCACACCTTTAACAGTCATTCATTTCCTCCGAAGACATAAACATTAAGAATAGCTTTCGGGGTTGAGATAGGCAAATGCGTTATGCGGAAGGGACGGCGGGCGCAAGGGCGATACCTCAGTTGAATGTATCGCCCTTGCTTACGCGCGGGCTTGGGCATTTGCGCCGCCTTCTCCGGTGGCGAACGTGCGAAAGTCGATCTCGGCGAAGATATTGTCGCGGCTTTCTATCTCGGTCAGCAGACCCTCGTCCACCTCGCCGGTGTCGAGCATGTTCGCGATCAGGTTGAATCGATGTATGTGAGACTGAAAACGGCGCCTCGAGTATTCGACGGTCGTCCCCTTATAGATCTGAAAGGCCCAGTCGCTCGATTGGGCGAGCAGGAGTTCGCGCGCGGCTTGGTTTAACAGCCGAGTTTCGAGTTCCGAGTTTCGGGTTTCGGGTTCGCGGCTGCCACCTTGAAACTTGGCACCAGTACCTTGAAACTTATTCGCGTATTCAGTCATCCGGCGCTCGGCATCGTGCTGATACGGGTACATCCACGAGTTCTCCTCGTTTATCCAAACCTTGTAATAGCCATCCTCGCCCCAGCTTGAGGCGCTTGGCTGCTGGACCTGGATCTTCAAACCGGAATCAAGAAAATCACCAGGCGAGACGCATTGGATCTCGTCCTGATCGAAATGGATCTTTTTAAAAAAGAAGTCGATGAATTGCGGCCCCTCGAACCACCAGTGCCCGTACAGCTCGGCATCGTAGGGCGAGACGACGAGCGGCGGATGGCCGTCAAAGGTCCTTCGCAATATACCCGCCTGTTTTATTCGCTCGCTTATGAAATGCGCCGCATCAGCGGCTGCCTTATCCCGGGCGAGGGCCGGTAGATACGGTTTTTTCCCGTGCTGCGGCACGTCGCGGCCGGTTATCCGATGATATTTCAGGCCGAGATGCCGGCGGTTGCCGTCTTGGTGAAGATGCGGCCTCAGGTACTCAAGCGGCGCGTCCCAGCCGATATCGCGGTAAAATTCGCGGTACATTGCGTCACCCGGATAACCAACCACGGAACTCCAAACCTGCTGGCTCGTCTCGAGGTCCCGGGCAAAGACCGCGGTGCCATCGGGGCATACTACCGGTGCGTGGACGCCATACCGGGGCCGCGGGTCTCCATACAGTATGGAGTGCGTGTCGCCGACAAAATATTCGATGCCCGCGGCCTTTATTAGGTCCTCGACGCCTGGTTCGTAGGCACATTCTGCGAGCCAGATCCCCCTCGGCTGGCGCCCGAAATGTTTCTTGTAATTGCGCGCTGCGATCTCGATCTGGGCGCGCCGCGATTCCTCGGTAGATATCAGCGGCAGAAAACCGTGCGTCGCGCCGCAGGTGATCAGCTCGATAACCCCTTCATCCTGCAGCTCGCGAAATGCAGTTATCAGGTTGCGCTGATAACGATCATTCCAAAGGTCGAGCGAGGCCGAGAGATTGTCGACGTACATTCTGGCGGCTTCCTGGAATTCCATCGCCGTCGACATTGTTCGGTGGAGCTCCTTGCGTGCCAGCTCGAGCAGGTTTTCCAAATGACGGGTGTACCTTCCCTGGAGCAGCGGGTCGGCCAGCATCTCGCATAGCGGGGGCGACACGTTCATCGCAAGCCTCGGCGCGGCGCCCTCTTCGTGGAGCGACTGAAAGATGAAGATGAGCGGGAGGTAAACTTCGGTGATGGCCTCGAAGAGCCAGTCTTCCTCTAGGAACTCAGGATACTCCGGATGGCGAACGAACGGCAGATGCGCGTGAAGAATTAGGCTGAAGTAACCCGTAGGCATCTGTGCAGCGGCCAGTCGTGAGTGGTCGGTGGTCGGCCGGGTGTTCTCGTCTGACCACCGACACTACCTGAGACTGTGCGAACTTAAGGGATTATACCTCGCGGCTTGCTTCGGCGACAGTCCGCGTGTTTTGAGGTTCCGCGGAAAGTGTACCAGGCTCGCGCCGAAAACGGCCGGGCCCGCTTGTTCGTCAGAAAACTCGGCTTCGTCTACGTCGAAGTTCTCGGTCAAGGCGCTCATGGCTTTGCTGGGCGCCAGGCGTCCAGAATTAGCCTGAAGAATGGCGAATAACGCAGGACTGATCCGGTGGCGAAGCTCCTCGATCGCCAGCCCCGCAGCGATCGCCAGCATTGCATAGCGGACGTCCTCGCCCGGAATGCCGTGCGGCCGATGATCATCTTTTCCGACAAACCGGGAGAAGGCATTATACGTGGCCTCGTCGGCACTTACGATGTCATCGCCTGCAAGGGCAACGTCGAAGGCGTCCCGCGAAAATCCGGCGACCTCGAGCACCTCGGCGAATTTATTTGCGGACACCCGCCAGTCGGCATCCGTTGCAGGACGGGGGCTGGGGTTTTGTCGGGGTGTCTCCACCGTGTTTGAAAATATGATCCGGAAATAAGGTCGGTTCGGGGCGTAAAACCCGATCTCTGCCTGATATCGACTGCCAGCCGCGACATCGAACCAGCAATTTCCCTCCGGCTCGGCGGGCCTGATCTCCTCTGTATCCCTGGTGAGATCGCTCAGCTTGAGCACTAATGAATAACTGCCAGGATCGCTGCCAAAAGCCTCGCGGAGCAAAGCCCAGGGATTATCCTTCGCGGACCAATAAAAATACAGCCGCGTCGGCGACTGCATCTGCAGCCGGGCGCGATTTTCACGTTTTAGTTCGGGCAAAACGGGCTGGGCAAGCGTGACAAATGCCGGCGACCGTTCCAAAACCGGGGCCGGGGCGATCGGCTCGCGCATTTTTGGCGTCCGCCTCTTTTGAGGCGACGTCGTTGCCGTCTTCTTAACGGGCAAACTTTTTGCGAGCGGTTTGGCGGTCTTTACCGTTTTGCCAGTCGCCGTTTTTTT
>DATLNN010000349.1:0-3375 GCA_035536695.1 Pyrinomonadaceae bacterium
AGGGCGCGAGCGGAATTCAGCCGCATTCTCCGTCCGAGCGGGGCGATCGTGCTGATCTGGAACGAACGACAGCTCGATACAACTCCCTTTTTGATCGACTACGAACAATTCCTGCTGAAGTACGCCATCGACTATGAAAAAGCAAGGCACGAAAACGTCGACCAGCGGGCCCTGCGTGAATTTTTTGGGAACGATTATCATGCGGCAACGTTTCCGAATTTACAGGAGTTCGATTTCGCCGGACTTCGCGGGCGTCTTCTGTCGGCGTCGTACATGCCCAGCGAAACAGACGCCATCTTTGGTCAAATGACCGAAGATCTGCGTGTCTTGTTTGCCAAACACAACGAAAACGATAGAATAAAGGTTTTCTATGACACCAACGTGTATTGTGCACGTGCCTGATATATGACCGCAACGGCTGAAAAAATACCTGGAATTCGCACTATCACCGTCGCTCATTCGCCCGATTCGGATGACGCGTTCATGTTTTACGGGCTGGCTACGAACAAGCTGGAGACTGACGGCCTGAAGTTTCAGCATACGCTCAAGGACATTCAGTCGCTGAACGAGGATGCGAAAAACGGGGTCTATGACGTCACCGCCATCTCGTTTCACGCTTATGCATATGTCGCAGACACATACGCCCTGCTGCCGCACGGGGCGAGCATCGGCGACAAGTACGGCCCGATCGTCGTTTCAAAGGAACGCCGCGACGCCGCTGATATCTCAAAGATGAAGGTCGCCGTACCCGGCGAATTGACCAGCGCTTACCTGGCGCTTCGGCTGCACACGCCTGGGTTCGAGTTTGGTGTCGTACCGTTTGACGCGATAATCGATGTGGTGCAGAGCGGTGAATACGACGCCGGGCTGCTTATCCACGAAGGACAGCTTTTCTACCACCAGTCGGGCCTGCACAAGGTGCTCGATCTGGGCGAATGGTGGCACGAAAAGACGGGTCTTCCGCTGCCGATGGGCGGCAACGCGATCCGCCGCGACTTGGGTCGTGACCTGATGCGCCAGGTCTCGAAACATCTTCACGCGAGCATCCTTTACTCGATGGACAATCGCGAGGACGCCCTTTCCTACGCAATGCAGTTCGCCCGCGACATGCCACCCGAGCTTACCGACCGATTTGTCGCAATGTGGGTCAATGACCTTACCCTCGATTACGGGGTCCGTGGCCGCGAAGCCGTCAAACGCCTCCTCTCCGACGGCCACGAGGCCGGCATCATCCCCAATAAGGCAGAGTTGGACTTCGTCGATTGACGGCTAGCCGCCTTTCCGGAGATTCCGTCCGAATAACCCGGCAACTCGGCGTGCTGCGGCGGCCCCTCTTTTAGGGATCTCTGGGCGGCGATAGGCTAACGCAGAGACTTGCGGCAACCGCGTGCATTGGGTTTTTACACGAATTGCAAGCTCCCATTCCTTTATGAAATTCGCCTTGGAATCCCTGAGATCCAGCAGGATCAACGGCTCATAACCCGGGCCGAAGGCTCTTCACGCTCTGCTTTTGAATGTTTAAATCTGTTTACAAATTCGCAACAATAATATAGGTTAATGACGTGGTAGCCTTCCTTTCTGTTTTCTAGGCCTCGACAGCGAAATTGATCATCAGAGAGGGCTACTACTTCTCAAGGCCGATGACCGCCGAGCGAGCCGCTGATTTCATCAAGACGAATGCTGTCCAGCCGCAGCGAGCTACGCTCTTCTCCCAACGCGCCATTAGCTAAGATAGTGGTCGAAGGTTACGCAGGCCGGCGCGACCCATGACGGTGTCGATGCGTCGGTCAGGATGTATGATCCATTACGATTCGCCAGCCATCCTTGAACTTGCGAAATGTAAGGGTAAATTTGCCCTTGGGATTATCGGCTTCGCGCTTTAATTCCCAGCTGCCGAGTACGATGGCAGCGTCTTTTGACAGAATGGAAAACTCCAGGTCTGAGAAAGTGAGTGTTCCCATCTTTGCGCGGGTGTCGTAGCTTCTTTTGTAGTTATCGAGCGTCTGTTGCCAGCCGCGCGTGACCTTGTCGCCGGAAACGAAAACAAGCTTATCCGAGCGCCAGTAGCCGGTCATAAAGGCTTCGATATCGCCGCGGTTCCACGCCGCGGCCTGCTCGTCCATCACTTTGCGGATCTCCGTCTCTGCCCTCGAAGCGCTCGACTGGCCAAAGGCGGACAGAGCGGCCATGAAAATAACAACTGCCGTCAGGAAAAGCTTCATCGTAAAAGCCATACTTTGCGCCAGATGGCCAGCCTCCGGCGAGTCAGCTTAATTCTTTGTCACCTTCGCCGCATCGTACGCCGCCTGGGCCGCGACCTGCTCCTTCTGCTTCTCGGTAAGCGCGATGCCCATTTTTTCCAACGTCGCCGCGTTAAGCGAACCCATTATACGAAGCCCATTAGCTTCCTGATATTTTTTCAGTGCCCCGCGCGTCGCGTCGTCCAGTTTACCCGCCTCATCACCGGCGTACATCTTACCTTCCTTGAGCATTTTCTGAGCCGCTTTGATCTGATCGACGGTCGCCCTGAACGGAGCAGGTCTCTTTGGCTTGTTTGCCTCTGATCCCGCGGTCGTAGCCGTTGCCTGCTTGGCAGGCTTTGATTTTGACGACTCGGTTTTGTCGGCAGTTGCGAACGAACTTTCCGAGACAGGTATAGCCTTCTGGCTTTCGGTCAATTCGACACCAAACTTCTCAAGTGTGGCCCGATTAAGCGTTCCCGTGGCTTTCAAACCGTTGTCCCTCTGAAAGCCCTTGATCGCGGCCCGGGTCGGATCGGTAAGTGTTCCCGTCGTCTCGCCGGTGTATAGCTTCTTTTCAGCAAGCATGGTTTGGACCTGCTTGATCTGTCCCTTGTTAGCCCTGAATACAGGGGGTTTCTTCTTAGTTTCAGTTGTGGTAGATGTCGATGCGGATGTAGAAGACGCGCCCTGTGCACAAGCACCGGCGATACACAGTAACGAAATTGAGGCAGCCAAAAATATCTTTCGCATTCAGTTATTCTCCGTTTTAATGGGATAGCAATTTAGAATTGACAGAGGAAAAGAGACACCGCCGGCAATCCAAAGTCGCACCCGTTGTATTGTTGGTAACGTCAGAAGTGTATCGTATTCTCAAAACATGTCAAGGGTATTTTCCGTATGTCCCAATAGAATACGATGTCTATCGAGAGCGCCATCGAACAGCAGATAAGAGCCGCCATAGAACGCGGCGACTTCGACAACCTTTCGGGTAAAGGCAAGCCGCTCGATCTCGATGCATACTTTAATACGCCGGAAGATATGCGACTGGCGTTCGGGATGCTCAAATCCAATGAGTTTGTCCCGGACGAGGTCGAAAAGCTTAATGAGATCGCACGGCTTCGAGAGAGCATAA
>DATLNN010000350.1:0-6215 GCA_035536695.1 Pyrinomonadaceae bacterium
GGCGCCAAGGCCAAAGACTTCGGGCATAGGTCCTCCGGATGTGTATTCGTAACAAAATATAGCACAAATGTAAGAACCACCTGCGGTAGCGGGTGGTTTGACTTTGGTTACGGCGCAAGTCAGCATAACTTTCAAATGTCAATCTTCAACCACCCGCTACCGCAGGTGGTTCTGACAGCCGAGCGAGAACTATTGGATTAATCCAATAAACACGGTTCGCCCGTCACGCCGGACACGCAAGCTTTTTGTCGAAAATCCAGGTTCGATCACCGCCTTTTCCGACAACCCAGTTCCATTTACGGCCTCGATCACATCACCGGTTTGCAGCCCCGCCTTGCCGGCTGAGCTCGACGCGTTCACCGACTGGACACGCCAGGTTCCAGCCGCAAAGACTGCGCTCACACCAATGCGATCGAGCACATCCTTGCCCGAGATGCGAACGACCCCCGGCGTCGATGCGCCAGGCAGCACCGGCACAGGTATGTTCGCGTTCGGGTCGACCCCGACCGGAAATATGCTCTTTGATTCGCGTGCGGCCGAATCGACCGAACCGCCCTCTGACTCCGGTGCCCGGCGGATGGTTGATATCTTTCTGACAGCCGCCGTAACCGGTTTGCGTGCTTCGCGAGTTTGCATGGCATTCACCTGCGCGACTTCTGCCGAGGGCGGTGCCGGAGGGACTCCGTGTTCGTCTTCCTTCAAAGGAACGAAACGTGTAGGCTGGGGCTCAGCAACGGGAGCGACAGCTATCGCCGATCCCATTGAGGTCTCAACCGAGTAAAGCGCATTAAAACCAAAATAACCGCCTACCGAAAGTACCAGGCCAAGTGGAACCGCCACCTTGACCGATGCAGGCAGCCAAAACGCGCGAGCAGCGGCCGGACGGCCCTGCGCTATACGCGCTCGAACCTTAAAATCGAAATCCCCGGGCGCTTCGACTCGCTTCAGGGTACTCAGCAGGCCGCTGATCTTTTCCTCAAAATTGTGATCTACGTTTCTCATTTATAAATAATGCAGGAGCTTTTCTTTGAGCAGTCCTCGGCCGCGGCTTATGCGCGATTTCGTTGTTCCAAGGCCAAGATCCATGATCTCGGCTATTTCCTCGTAAGTCTTTCCTTCGACGTCCCGCAACACCACGGGAACGCGATATTTTTCAGGCAGTGCGGCGATCGCACGGGCTATGACCTCGCTCTTCTCGTCCTCGACGAGCTCGGCGTCGGGCAACAGTCGTTGGTCAGGCGGCTGAAACTCGACCTCGCTGCCGTCCTCGCCCTGAAAAAGCCCGGTCAGCGACATTAGTCGCCGCCGCTTTCGTCGCCGCAGTTCGCTGATGGCTAAGTTTGTAGCGATCCGATAGATATAGGTCGAGAACGCGTACTGCGTGTGGTATCTGTCAAGGGCAAAATAAACCCTGACAAATGTCTCCTGCGCGAGATCGACCGCCTCTTCGTAGTCATTCAAAAATCTGTAGAGATAGTTTGTTATCGGCGACCGATAACGTTCCATTATCTCGCCAAAGGCGGCCTCGTCGCCGCCTCGGGTTTGCTCGATGAGCTTATGGTCCGACAATTTCTCTTCAGGCATTGAGGCCGGTAAAACCTCCGCTTGTCGAGATGCGATATTGTCGAAAGCCATACATTCATACTATTTACAACAGAACTCTGCTCAAAAACAAAGTTGCCTCACATCATTGCTCACGCCGGTTGGCGGCGATTGTTGCGAAATGTAAGCTCTGTCGTAGATCATAAATCTGTCGACCGTACGGTCATCACCAGAAAGATCGTGCCGCCCGCACCCGGCAGATTGAGCGTGCCGATAAGTGTAGGCACGTTCTCCGGCAAACCGACGCGATTCACGTGCAGACCGATCGATTCCCAACTGATCATCGAACTGACCTTGCCGCTCTGGTCCGTGCTGCTGCCCGTCGTCACCGGCACCTTGGCTCCGAATCGGAACATTTGGGCCTGAAACGTGGGTTTGCTGCCGGCAGGCGCTACGTTTCTGAAGTTTTGCATATTCCACTCCAGAAAAGAGGCCGATGCCGCGGGGACCTCCTGGCCGAAGATATTGGTGACACTTTTGTACTCAAAGGTACCGGTGTTAGCAATTCGTCCCAGAAAGGTACTGGCCAGCCGATAGTCCGAAAAGGCAAACGAATTCTTCAATTGTCGTGAGAGCGACGTGAGATTGGCCGGAATTTCACCCTTTCGCTGAACGTCATTCGAGCCGATAAGCAGCTGAAGCGAGACCTCGTAACTCGGTTCGATCGTCTGACTGCGCGCCCCCGCCGCCAAAAAAAGCACAAATAGCGCGGAAAACAGAAAGCCCAATTTATTCATGTGTATTCTCCTAGTCTAGTTTTGGGAGTTGCAATCGGGTACACCTGCAAGGAAAGACAAAGTTGCAAATTCTCGCGGGCTATCCGTCACATCTTCTATCTCGGCGGTGTTTCCCTTCTAAACGCGAAAATCATAATTTTGAGGAGATACGTAATGAAAAACCTTCGAACTCTAACTACAGCCGCGGTTTTACTGCCGCTCTTGGCTGTTTGCTTCTTCAGCGGCGGCTCGGCACATGCGGCCGCCATCGCTTCGCTTGCGGAAATCCGGGGCGAATGGACCGCATCCATCAGTAAGAAGGCCCTCGATGAGATACACGTCACGTTCCATCGGCGTTCCGAAAATGGGGGTTTTAACATGTCTGGTGAGATGTTCAAACCGGCAGAACTCCAGGGGCTGACGGCAGCTCAATTGAATGGCACGACTCGGGCTGATGTAAATTTCACCATTATGGCCGACGCCGGATCGTTTGCGTGCGAAGGCATGTTCCGCGAAGGACGGGGAACGGGTTTCTGGACATTTACGCCAAGCGAGCAATTCCGCGCCGATATGAAAAACCGTGGCTATGGCTACTTAAACGACGAGGAGTTGATGCGGGCCGCGTTAAATAGATTGAGCCGCAAGCTTATTGACGACCTCAAATCGGCAGGCTATGAAAATGTCGAATTTAAGGAACTGCTTCACGCGGCGGGTAATGGCGTGACTGCGGCCTACATTCGCGAGATCAAGGCCGCGGGATTCGCCGACCTTACGCTCAGGCAGATCTCGCGCGCGGCTGATAATCGTGTCACGCCGGCTTACATCCGCGAGCTCCGCGGCGCGGGCTTTACCGCGACGAGTATCGAACAGCTTTCCAAGGCGGCGGACAACGGGGTGACAGCGGCATACATTCGTGAGATCCAGGCTGTCGGCTTTACAAATCTCTCGCTCGAGCAGATCGCAAAAGCCGCCGACGAGAAAGTATCACCGGCTTACGCGCGGGAAATGAAATCGGTCTTTGCAGATGTAACGCTCGATCAGGTTGTCCGGCTAAAAGACGAAGGTGTGACCGCTGCATTTGTTCAGGAAATTCGCGCCGAAGGCTATGCCGACGTCAGCCCCTCGCTCGTGATCAGGGCGAAGGATGAGGATGTCGATGGCGACTTTATTCGGCGGGCCAAGGCACAGGGTTACAACGTCAGCCTGGCGGAAATGATACGGCTCAAAGATCGCGGAACCGTCAAATGACTGGAGTGCAAGCGTCTCGCTTGCACGTTTTCGAGTGAAGTGACGAAAGATTAGCCAGAGCTCTCACTTAGTCGGTTGATCGCGTAGCTCTTAGGGAAGGCGAGCGGGACCGCTCGCCTTCCAGTTAACCCGCCTTAAAAAGCTCTTCATCCACCTTCTGTCCGAAGGTGATCGTCCCCACATCTGTCTCTTCGACGATCTTGTCATCCGCCCAGAGGACCGAGCGGAACGGTACAAGGGTGTTTTGGGCGTAGTTATAATCGTAAAAGCGGCGCTTATATTTAACACCGCCGTCCTCGTAGGTGAGGATCATGACGCGAAATTGTTTGGCGCTAACGTAGAAGCGGGTCTTATTGCCCTGCTTGTCGGTAACGTCGATCAAGTAATAATCAACTCCCTGCAGCTTTTCGCGCCCCGCAAGCTCGAGCGTGGATTCGTTTTCTTTGTAGCGAAGAAACGCCTCCAAGCTATGAAGGATCTGATTTTCAAATGATTTCGCCGCGTCATCGCGAGGGGTGAAAACATTATTGTTATAAATGCCAAAGATCTTGCTGTCATTGAAAACCAGCGAGTATCGAGCGGTAGGTAGTTCCTGGTCCAACCGGATCTTCTCTTTCGAAAGCGTGTCTGCTCGAATAATAAACCGTTGATAATTCGCCCGTTCCAGGTTGCCTTCGGCGTTTGAAGCGCTGACCGTTCCCCGTTCGAGCGTGGTTTTTCGGATCTGGCTCATCAAGGGGCGGCTGCCATAAAAGAAAATAGCGGTCTCAACCACCTGCTCGGCCGTCGCGGGCGCACCCTTCGGGGTCGGAGTCGGCTTGGGCTGCTTGGCAGGCTTCTCAGCCGCAGCGGCCTGGCCAAACGCAGATATGGCAAGCGTCGCCACTACCAGGCAAAGTGCGAAAATGTTTCTAGAACGCAGGAACACTAATATTTCTCCAGAATTATTGTCTTAAATCAGCAAGTGCGGATTGTAGCATGACCGCCCGCCTTCGACATAAAGTCCGCCAGAAGGCAATATCGAATTGATGAAACGATCCGTGGAAAGGATGCACGGGTTCCTGAGTTCAAGTGCCAGGATCCAAGTTCCATTTCCGAGCTTCGGTTCTGAATTCTGCAACTTTGAACCTGGCCCCTGGAGCCTGGAACTTAAGAATGCACATCGCCTTATTTGAACCGGAAATACCTCCAAACACGGGCAATATCGCTCGGCTCTGTGCGGCAACGTTTACGCCCCTCCACATCGTTGGCGTGACTGGCTTTCGGATGGACGACCGCACACTGCGCCGCTCGGGGCTCGACTATTGGAATGAGGTTGAGCTACACCGCCACATCGATCTAAACGCCCTTTCCATCTCTCTTCCGTCATCACGGTTTCTCTATTTCTCAACCAAAGGCTCACGTCCATATACCGATTGGCGATACTCGTCGGCCGACTGCCTGGTGTTCGGCCCAGAGACCCGCGGCCTGCCGGAGATGCTGCTGCACGAGAATATCGGCCGGTGCCTGACCATTCCGATGCCCAACCCGAGAGTGCGCAGCCTTAACCTTGCGACGAGCGTGGGCATCGTCCTATATGAGGCTATCCGTCAGACGCTCGAGGCCTGAACTCGCGATTATGTAGACCACTCTTTGCCTGTATTTACCGTCTAATCAGCGTACTACTTCTATAAGGAAGGATTGATAACGATATGAACAGGCTTAGATCATTTTTATTTGTTTTTTCCGCAATTTTAGGTGTTTTCCATGCAGGCGGTCTGGCGCAGAGCTTTGCTCCGGCTTCGAACGTGACGGACAGCTCGATCGAACAGAAGGTCGGTAAAAAGCTGCGAAACCTGATGCGCTCGAACGTCTTCGATCACATTACGTTCCGGGTCAACGACGGTATCGTAACGCTTGGCGGTAAGGTCGCCACCTTCGGAACAAAGAACGAGGCCGCAGGTCGCGTCAAGGGCGTTGATGGGGTTGTGCAGGTCATCAATAACATAGAGCAGCTGCCCCCGTCGGGGTTCGACGACCGCATCAGGCTTCAGGCCTTGAGGACGTTTGTCGATAGGGGGCCGGCTCAATACTTCAGCGATAGAAATCCGGATGTGAGGATCATTGTTGAAAATGGCCGCATGACACTCGAGGGCTTCGTCTCCAGTAGATCCGACCGCAACACGCTTAACGTACTCGCACATGGTATCAACGGTGTTTTCCAGGTCACAAACAACCTGATAGTGGGCGCACGGGCCTACTAATTAGGTCCCCTTCCAACATAAAAGACCGGGCCGCGCCCGGTCTTTTTTTCGGTTTGCAGCCTGCAAATTGCCTTTCGAACCCGGATGAGCCACAATTGCGGTTTGCGCTTCGGCACGGAATCACGACTATGATCACTGCAGAGAAGATAAGAAACATCGCCATCATCGCTCACGTCGACCATGGCAAAACGACTTTGGTCGACGCCATGCTCGCACAATCGGGTACGCACCGCGAGAATGAGGCGGTTGTTGACCGCGTTATGGACTCGATGGACCTCGAGCGTGAGCGTGGTATAACGATCATGGCTAAAAATACGTCCGTACGCTATGGCGAGTATAAGATCAATATCCTCGACACGCCGGGCCACGCCGATTTTGGCGGTGAGGTCGAGCGGGTTTTGAAGAT
>DATLNN010000351.1:0-15601 GCA_035536695.1 Pyrinomonadaceae bacterium
GACGGCACTGCCGAGAAAGACAGTGAGATCGACGTTACGTGAGAAAAGCCAGTCGTCCGGTTGTGATAATGTCCGATCCATGTCGAAGCCGGCGAGCCTTGCCCTTACTTACGTGCGGGCTACTGACAAAACCTCGCGGGCCGCACGCAATCCATGATAAAACGCCTCTTCAAACAAGGCGATGCCACTCAGGTCGGTGTGGGCAAAATGGATGTTGCGAAAGGGCTTG
This sequence comes from Pyrinomonadaceae bacterium, assembly GCA_035536695.1. Lineage (GTDB taxonomy): Bacteria > Acidobacteriota > Blastocatellia > Pyrinomonadales > Pyrinomonadaceae > OLB17. Next base: position 230 of record DATLNN010000351.1, read on the forward strand.
ATCGCCTTCTCGCGAATGCCGCTCCAAATAAAATTCGGCCGCGGGCTTATCATCGCGTGGCCCCACCGCATTATGTCGATTCGCTCGGCCAGGTCATGGATATCGGTATGCGCACGGCCGAGATCCGCCAGACAAACATCCGCGAGGTCGCGCCAATCGTGACCGAAGAGCCTCTCACGCCCGTGAGGTTCGTCACACATCGGATAATAGTATGTCAGGACCGTCGGCCCATGGTCTATACCCTTTTGGTGCGTGGCCGTTACATATCCCAGCGACGGGCTTTCGTACAGCACATTATCCCATGCTAGCGGAAAATCTTTTGTAAATCGCGACTTTGGCCGGTCCTCTAAAAAGAGATTGGCGACGAACCAGGCGTTGTGCTGAAATTCATTGGCCGGGAACGCGTCGAGGCCACGAATTAGATAGGGTGCAGTGAATATGGGCGAAGCGAAAATCACTTTCTGACACCGGATCCCGGATAGGGTGCCTCCGCTGAGACACAGCACATCGACCCCCTTCTCGCTCGGAACGATCGATACCACGGCTTGCGAGCGCCGCACATGGTCCTCGACCTTACTTAAAAAGTGGTTGACGAACCGCCCGTTACCCTCGGGAAAAGTGATGAAAGCCTGCGACTCGGAGCCGCTTTTCCTCACGCGAGAACAAAAGTAAAATAGCCCCGCCCACGCCGATGTCTGTTCCAATTTTAGGCCGTAATCGTCGCGGCAGGCATAGTCGCAATACCAGAGCAGCCGTTCGGATGTAAAGCCTTTTTGACGCAGCCACTCGTCGAATGAGAGCTTGTCAAGAGCTGTCACCTCGGCATCGTCTGAGCAGTTCGCAACAGGAACGACAAACGCTCGCCTCCCGGCGGCGTCGCGCCAATTGACCCACGCATCTACCTGATAATTAAAGTCCGCAAGTTGGCTGCGGTCATTGTAGCCGGCTCCGGCGCTCAGGTACAAACCCTCATACCAGCGCCCTTTATAAAAGACGCGTTCCTCGGGCTCACGGCAGAGGTACTGTTCTTTGACCACAACGTCGCCGTCCGAACGCTCGAGCAGTGACATCTCATCAAGCAGAGCAACGAGCTCGAGATTCTCAGAAAACGGTACGGGCAGGTAATGGGCTCCCCATGGGTAGCCAACCGGGGTTCCGGTCCCGCTCTGCGATGTCCCTCCAGCCTGCTTCTCCAATTCCAGGACGACGAAATCGTGAAAATCTTGGTTCTTAAGCTTCCACGCAGCGCTCAGTCCGGCTATCCCGCCCCCGACGATAGCCACGCGTTTTGTTTCCCAGTTGTCCGGCGGAACGTCAAACGCCCTCGCCTCGCGCAGAATGTGCCCCAGACTTACATCCTGCCCGACGATCGCGCCGCCGAGCGCCTTTTCGGGTTGGCGCAGCGAACATCCGGCGGAAGCGAAAGGCATCCCCAGAAAGGCGGCAATTAGTTCACGGCGTGACAGGTTCATCCGAATATCACTCAAACCGTCGCCACTCCGCCTCGTAGTAACGGACGAGGGCCTGGTTATCCAACCGGTTTATCTCCAGCTCCTCCGCAGGTTTTGACGTATCCGATGCGAATTCGAACATGGAAGCAAAGATCTGATCGTTAAGAAATCGCAGTTCGATACCTGATGGAGCTTTAGGCGGCATTTCGAAGGGCTGAATCTTCGCAAGAGCAAAACCCCAGACGCCGAAGCTGGGCACAGTGGCTTGATAGGGCTTTACTGTAAACCCGCTCGCCTCGAGGGTTTTCATTACGCACCAGAACGAATTGCGGGCGATGAGCGGCGAGGTGGTTTGGATGACTACAGACGATTCGGGTCTTAACTTTTCCTTTAACAGGTTGTAGAACCGAGTTGTATAAAGCTTGCCAAGAGCAAAACTATTCGGATCGGGAAAATCGACGATAGCGATGTCAAATGGTTCAATCTGAGCTTCGTCGAGCCATACGAATGCATCCGCATTGATCGTCGTCACTCTTTTATCGTCGAGAGCGTATCCGTTGAGCTCGCCCAGCACCGGGACGGCTGACGCAACCCGAGTCATTTCCGGGTCAAGATCAACAAGGGTCACGTGATCAACGGATCTGTACTTGAGCACCTCACGCACGGCGAGGCCGTCGCCGCCGCCCAGCACGAGCACACGTTTCGCCTCACCGGGAAAGGCGGCGAAGGCCGGATGGACAAGGGCCTCATGATAACGGTACTCGTCAAACGAGTTGAACTGAAGATTGCCGTTAAGGAACAGCGAGAAGCCGGTTTTTCCTTTGGTTACCACGATACGCTGGTACGGCGAGGTCTTTGTGTAAATGATGTTGTCGGGAAAAAGAGCATCCTCGGCGAGCGTTGTCAGGCTGTCGGCCTTGATGAACCCTATGGCCAGCAGCGTTAGTATCACAAAGCCCTTGACGCGCAATATGGTCACCTTCTTATTGGCGATCAGCGGCAGCAGAAGCCAGGTTCCCCAGATGCCCACTCCAGCGTTCAGCATCCCGAACAGCATTGACGTCCGGTTCAAACCGAGCGTCGGAACAAGAAAAATGGGAAACAAGAGCGAGGCCGCGAGTGCGCCGATATAGTCGAACGCCAATACTCGGGATACGAGATCTTTGAAATCCATCTCATCTTTCAAGATGCGCATCAAGAGCGGTATCTCGAGCCCGACAAGAGTGCCTATAATGAACACCATCGTGTAAAGCACGATGCTGAAATACGATAGTTGGGCGAACGTGAGGAAAAGCAGCGGTGCAGAGAATCCGCCGATGACAGCCACGGCGAGCTCGATCTCAACAAATTTTTCGGCCACGTTCTTCTCGACGAATCGCGACAGCCAGGAGCCGACGCCCATCGCGAAGAGATAGATGCCGATGATCAGCGAGAACTGTGTAACGGAATCGCCAAGGACATAGCTTGAAAGAGTCCCGGCAAGCAGCTCGTAGATGAGGCCGCAGGTAGCTATTATGAAGACGTTAAGGAAGAGCAGCGGAGCGCGTTTCATAACGGAGAATGGGTAACAGATAATGGAAAATGAAATCAACTTCTGTCATTTTCCATTTTCCATTTTCCGTTGTTCGCTGGTCAGTTACCGTGTATCGCCGCCGCGACGATCATGGCAATACCGATGATCATCGCGCCAATTATGATCGCAAGCGCCGTATTATGGTCCTCTTCGATCTCCTTTTTCACCGAAAACGGAGCGACAAGAACGACGATCAAGAATGCCACCACGAAAACTATCAGGCCGATCGCGACGAATATTATGGTCGTCACCGCGACGGGCAAGAGGTCTTCAAATTTGACGATCAGGCCCAGTAAAGGGGCAATTGATAAAAGCATCATTTTCCTCCTCGAAATCCTCCACCGTAAAAGAACGGAACGCCTAGCCGCGATCTGCTGCCGGCGTTCGCCAGCTCCCACCCAAACCACGCGGCCGCCGAATAACCTACCAAAACCAGAATGCCAAACGCCATGTAAAGTTTTCTCAGCATAGTCTTGTTCACAACGCCCTAGCGCGTAATTTGCAATTATTCTTCAGAACTCGTCCCAAACATACTGTCTTTCCACCGGCCGGATTCGAACGAGATCTTTCTTACCAAGCCGATTATTGGCACAATCATCAATAACAGAAGAGCACAGATAAAATTGACGCCGCGGACAACATTCTGTTCTACCTTTACCGAAACAGGCATCGGCGTTTGCCACTTTTCCCACGTTCCCTCGACCCGCAGTGTGTATTTTCCGGCTGGCAGTGAGGACAGAGTCGCATCCGTTGACTTGCCCCCTTCACTCCACGCACCATCGCTGTCGGTGCCGGTGTAATATTCGACCGGAACATTCACCGATTCGACTTCCTGGCTTTGTTCATTAACGAGATCGATGTCGAGATCGGCCCAGGAATTATCCACCTGAGCTCCCGCGGTTATCCGCACATTCCGGTTGGCCCTGATATCGAAGGGTTGGCTAAACGCGGCCTGCGCAGTCGTTGCATTCGCGAGCGGCGGCAGGATGACGTTCTGATTTAGCACGGTGCTTGTCATGCCGCTCAGCGGGATCATCAGGACAGCCAGAACAAGCAAACCTATCAGCGGCAGAACGCCCCATGTGTAATAAAACCGCCCTGTGAAAGGTTGGTTGGGCCCGACGCCCCATGCCTTTGGCAGATCGCTGATGCCGAATGCCTTCTCGACCTCGGCGTTTGTCATGTAGGTGCCCGCCGACCAGTTCATTTCATCCGCCGTCGACTCGAGCGACAGCATATACGGCGGCGCAACGTAATCGACCGCGCGTACGGTCTCGCCTTGTTCGACGCGCCAATAAAACTCGCCCTGGACGTACTCGACACGTGCCGGTGCATCCTGAAATATCTTGTACTTGCGCCCGTTGTAATCGACGGTCGAGCCGGCGGCAAAAACGCTGTCCTGGGCAACATCGGCCGGATTTACAGGCTCAACAAAATTCCAATGATTATCAGAATGCACGAGCCAGCGAAAACCGATCGTCGGGTTGTAAAGCAGATACTCATGCCAATAGTACGTGACGTCCATGAAGACACTTCGTACGACCGCACCGATGATCTTGAACTTTACGTCCCCGGGAAAGGTACCCTCGGATCCGATCGGCAGCACGAAGGCCGGCCTTTCTGCCGGCGGGTCGAGGGCTTTGAGGTAACTGAGGTTTCCCTGATTTACATCGAGCAGCGAATCGCAGTTGGGGCATGTGACACGTTCGGCCTTGTCCGGAGCGATCAGATCGAGCGGTCCGCCGCAGTTTGGGCAGCCCATCCCGACGGCCGAAACACGCCGGGCTTCGCGCTCGGCCGGTTTTGCATCCCCCAGCCCTATCTGGTCGAGCGTTACCTGTCGGCCGACAAACACCCAGGGCGGGTCGATGCTGTAGTCGATGGTCGCGAAGGCATTGTTTTTGCCGGCAAGGTCCGCGTACTCGAATTTTTCGCCCGGAGTCAGCTTGTAAGGGATCTCCCCGTCGGCCGCCAGCGTCGTGCCGCGGCCTTTTTCCTGGACCATCAGCGTGCTCTCGTTCGGTATCTCCGGCAATTGCTGCCCGAGCTGCAGCCCGGCAAAGGACGGCAGCGAGACGCCATCGGGCATCGGCTGGTAGAAGGTCAGATAGAATCGGCCCTGTGCCTCAGCAAGCCAGCCGACCCAGCCATTTGAGAAGGTCGCGTACCACTCGTCCCAAGACCCGCCCGCCTCGTGCCGCAGCTGCGCGCGCCCTGTTAATTCGAATCGGTTGCCATTGTAAGTCCCTTTCAGTCCAAGTTTTAGCGGCGATTCCGACTCGACGATCTCGGCCACCTTGCCAAGGTCTTCGACGGCGCGGTCGTTACGAGCGATCGCGGAGCGGCAAAACGGGCAGACAATAACAATTGTCGAACCAGACTTAAACTCAAGCGGCCCCGCGCATGATGGACAATTTGCCTGGAGGCCGCTCATTTAGTTCCTCCGGCAATTTCAAATTTGAGATGTGAAACTTCAGATCCGCCCGTCCCGCGCTCCACCTTGCGAACGGCGATCGTCGTTGCCCTAACTCGAGATTTGAGTTGCGTGTCCCAATCCCATTCGGGTCTCGTACGACAGCAATAGAGATTGAATGTGGCCGTGCCATACTCGGGATATGTATGGCAGGTAAGGTGTGACTCGGTGAGAGCGATCATACCCGTAACACCGCCCTCGCCGTCAAATTTGTGCCATACGGAACCAACCGATCTCAGGCCAAGATCGTCGATGACCGCGGACAATATGGACGTCATCAGGCCCTGATCACGTAGTGCCGCGGGGTCGCAGCCCCCAGCTTCGATCAGCCATTCTGTTCCAACGATCATCGCTCTCTCTCAAACTTACGAAAATGTATGGGACGAAGTTCTAAGTGCGCCTCCAAGGGTTTACGCTATAATTTAAATTGGTTGGGCGAAGTATGTCGAACAGAACTATAGCTAAATTTTGGGCATTTGTCATTTTGGCGGCCGCAGCCTCGACGGCCGTAGTTTCTTGCGGCCACGCCTCATCTCAAAAGCGTCGCGGGCCCGAGTTCGACACGACGGCGTCGGCCTGGGAAAAGCCGGGGATCGTCGGTGAGATCAGATCTGCCGAGATAACCGAAAGCAGCGGCCTCGCCGCCTCTCGGTGCCAACCGAACGTGTTTTGGACCCATAACGACTCCGGTGACGGACCGTATATATACGCCCTCGACCCCTCAGGCGCGTTATTAGGCATATTTAAGGTCCAGAATGCCGAGAACGAGGACTGGGAAGATATGGCAGGCTTCAAAGACACCGATGGGAGGTGCTATCTGTTTATCGGCGAGATCGGAAATACCGAAAAACTCGAGCGGACACAGCACAAGATATATCGGATCAGTGAACCGGTTGTCGGCGGGACGAACGCAGATCTCTCGCGAAAGGCTGCCATGCCGACGCAGCCGGCCGAGGTGCTCGCCTTCAGATATCCGGACTCTGCCCATGACGCAGAAACGCTAACCGTGCACCCGCAGAGCGGCGACATCTATGTCCTCACAAAACACCGCAGCAATTTGTCCGCCGTCTTTAAGATCACGGCCGATTTCCAAGCCACGGCTGTTGCGACCGCCCAGAAGATCGGCGAGTTATCCGTTCCGGCTATCCCCCACGGCATGCTCACCGGCGGTGCGATCTCTCCAGACGGAACACGCGTCGTCCTCTGCGACTATTCGGCCGCGTACGAGCTCATCTCACATCCGGGCTCGACGAATTTCGATGATATCTGGCGCCAGAAACCTCTGCCGATCGACTTGGGCTCCCGAAAGCAGGGCGAGGCCATCACCTACAGCTCCGACGGCGGATCGATCTTCGCAACGAGCGAAAAACGCGGCTCGCCAGTTATCGAGGTTAAAAGGCGCTAGTCATTTCGCCCTCGTTATTCACCTGCCATCGTTCCCTGCGACGCCACACACCGCCATTCGCCCGAGCTCCGGTCAAACACATCCATAAACCTCAGCGTCACCTTCATTTCCTCACCCTGATAGCTGCCCGACATCCGCGTCCGCCCGGTCACTACCGCCCAGTCGCCAAAATCCCGAACGTTTATCTGATCGATCTCGCCCTCGGTTATCGAGCGCTCCCCGGTAAACGCTTCGTTCAAAACCTCGGCCTTTGTAAGTACGCGACCCGAGGGATCTATCACACTCCAATCGTCGGACAAGATCCGTTCATGAAAACTGTGGTCCCCGGCCACCCACGCCGCGGCAAGCTCGTGTTCGATCTTGGTCAGTTCGTCGACTGTACTAGCTGCCATACTTAATTGGTTTTTTGCAATTGATCAAGGATCCGCTTAAGTTCATCGAGCTTTTGCCCGGCTTCGCCGAGCTTGCCTTCGGCGGTTAGGCGTTGGTAATCCGCAAAGGTTTGCCCCGCGAGCTTGATCAGCTCGTTTGAGGCCGGCGGGGCGCCTGACCCGGCCGGTTTGGGTGTCTCTTCGGCTTTGGCGGCCTTTTGCTCTTCGCCTAATAACTTAGCCAATGCAGTCTCGAAGTTTGCCGCATAAACAAGCCGCTCTTGCGTGGCTAGAACGACAAGGCGAAGCTCCGGCATCGGGCTGCGGAGGGCTTGGAGGTAGATCGGTTCGACAAACAATAGGCCGGTACCGATCGGCATGATGATGAGATTGCCGCGTTTGACCTTTGAGCCCTGCTGGTTCCAGAGCGTTATCTGACTTGCGATCTGAGCGTCCTGGTCGATGCGGGCCTCGATCTGAAGCGGCCCGTCGATCACGCGCGACGGCGGGAAATTATAAACGAGCAGCTTGCCGTACGCATCGCCGTCGGAACGGCCCGCCATCCATGCGATCATATTATTGCGGTTGCCGGGTGTGAAGGGGAAGACCCGGGCAAACTCCGGCTCGGCCCCCTCGCCGGGCAACGGCATCAATACCTGGTAGGGGTCCATCGGGGCAGGCGTGGTTTTCTGGACACCGGGTTTTGCGGCTGCGTCAGGGGCGGCGGGCGCGGCCTCCCGGGCGACACTCCAGACGTCCTCGCGGCCAAAAAACATCGCAGCGTTTGTCGTGTGGTACAGGCCGAAAACGTCGCCCTGTGTCTTAAAAAGAGTATCGGGATAGCGGATATGGTCGCGAAGACCCGCGGGCATTTCCACAGCCGGCTTGAAAAGCTCGGGAAACGCCGCGCGCCACGCCACGACGATCGGGTCCGATTCGTCAAAAACGTAAAACTCGACGGCACCGGTATAGGCATCGATCGTCACCTTGACGCTGTTGCGCACATAGTTGACGCGCATGCCGCCGAGATCGTAATGCCGCGAATACGGAAATCGGCCGGCGCGTGTATAAGCATCGACCATCCAGAACAGGCGGCCATCGGAATTGACCACAATGTACGGGTCATCGTCGTAGGTCAGAAAGGGAGCGACCCGGCCGATACGTTCGTTGATGTTGCGATGCATGAGCACGCGGCTCTCGCTGGTTACGTCGTCCGAAAATGGCAGCTTTGAGAGGTCGCCGGTCGCCCACGCGATCGAGAGACGTCGAAGTCCGCTGCCGACCGCGAATCCGCCGTCGCCCTCGTAGGTCGTATAGCTGTTGTTCTCGCCCTGCGGGTAATCAAATTCCTGCTGTTTTGTTTTTACGTAAACGTCCGTATTCGTGCGTTCGCCAAAGTAAATTTCAGGACGCGTTATCGTCACGTCGCCGCTCGTCTCCAGCGGGATATTTGAGATGAGAAATCGAGGCCTGCCCTCGTTCGTAAATTCATTGACAGGGTTCATTGTCACGCCATAGCCGTGGGTATACACGAGGCGTTCGTTGACCCAGTTGCGCGATTGCTCGGGCAGCTTGTTGACGTCAAGCTCGCGTGTCGCGATCATCACCTGCCGCAGCTCGCCGCCAATGCGATAGCGGTCGACGTCGACGTCCGGGAAATCATAATAAGTGCGTATCTCCTGTATCTGGCGCAGCGTGTCCTGGAGAGCTTGCCAATCCCAGAGCCGAATATTAGATAATGTGTCGCGGTTGGCCGTAAGGTTGAGCGCATCGGGTGTAATATCCGCGGCGTATTCGCGCGTCTCTACGTTCTCGATGTTAAAGCCTCGGCGCGTGCCTGCAATATTATGTTCGATGTACGGCGTTTCACGGCCGAGCTCGTTCGGTTTGACAACAAAACTCTGGATATACGCAGGAATGAGAAAGGCGGCGACAACATACACGATGATGGGAATGCCAAGAGCAACCACGAGCAACCGGCCGCCCTTTTTTGTAAAGGCGTTTACGAAAAGGATGATCCCGGCGACAACCAACGCGACAGCCACAGCCATGAGGCCCGGCAGTAGGTAATTAGCCTCGGTGTAGGTCACACCGCTAAACGACGCGTGATCGGTCCACAGATATTCATATCGCCCGAGTACCGTCCGCCAAGCTGCAATTAACAGCAACACACCAAGCGCGGCCGAAACCGCGGCATACGCCCGCTTTCCTAATCCGACGAACCTGGTATCTTTGCCATCGGGTATCGGCTGGTCGGGCACGGCGGACAAAACGGAATAAACGACCGCGGCGGCCAGCAGCAGAACCGCCAGAGCCGTCAGCCACGAGGCAATTTCCCTATATATCGGCAGCGTAAAAAGGTAGAAACCGATCGAATTGCCAAAGATCGGGTCGGTGGCCGGCGTCGCGGGTTGATGCAGGTAAAGCAGCCACGTCTGCCAATCGCCGCTGAGGCTCAGCCCAAAGCCGATGCCGGACACGATCGCGATGAGCCAACTTAGCGGTTTCAATAACCGGCCGAAATTGAGGTCGAGCGCCTGCTTGTTAACGACGATCTTGCGTGGTTTAAGTATTTCGGGGCCAAAAAGGCGTTCGAGGATGTAAAACCCGCCGCGCACAATGGCAAAGGTCAACATCCCGAAGACACCGAAGAGGATCCACCCGAGGCCGAGCACGTACCAGAAACGCGAACCAAAGCCCAGCGAATCAAACCACAAGACCTCGGTATACACTCCTACACCCCGCGCCAGCACCACAGCAAGCAGCAGTAATGCGGCAGCAACAAACCATTTGATCCGGCCACCCCGCCGCTTCGTCGTTGTAGGAGCAATGTCGATGATCTCGGCGTTGAGGTCGGAGTAATCCAGTCTGTCCATAGCGCCAAGCATACACCCGCGGTGTCGGGGGTCAAAGCAACACGTTTTCCATGGATCTTTGGTTTTCGGCTGTGCGTCCGTTATGTTCGCGATGGCTCAGCCTTCCGATAGCTGCCAAATATGAATTGCGGCGACATCTCCGTTTCCTCCTTTCAAGGCGGGTAAACGCCGGTTCGGCGGCCAAGGTGGTTTCGAGCTATTGATTATGCGAAGCCGGCGCCGGTTCTGGAGCCGACTCACCAAAACGTGCCGCTAGAGCCTTCAGATACGCGTCGAGCGTTGAGGTATGGCCGAAAACGTAACGCGACATGAACCTGAAGAAAATATTCGACACCTCGCCGTCCTCGGTAATAGTTACCAGGGATCCTTCTCCGTCGGGCGTAAACTCGTAAGTCCATGAACCGGCGTATCCCAGATCGCGGTCGGCGATACGCGTTACGATCCGCTCAGCAGGTACGTCCTCAACCAACTCGTAATTAATGACGCCGTTACCGCCATTCTCACGAAACCTTACCACACCGTTCTCATCGCCCATCATCTCGACCGTTTTCACGTCCGGCCGCCAAGCCGCCGCGGAGCCAAAATCGCGAACGACGGTATAGACGTTCTGCGGGGGCTGGCCTAATCTGATCGAACGGGACGCAATATGGGTCGCCGGCAGCCGTGATCCGATAACAAGAACTATGATCACGGCCACCGCAAAGGTCGTGATCAACGCTATCGCAATAATTAACAATACCCTCATTACTCGCCCACCTCCGACAATTCACCGGCTGCACGGGCCAGTATCCGCAGACCGGAAACGGCGGCTTCAATCTCTTTTTCGGACAATCGTTCGAGCATCTGTTTAACCTTAGCGCCCTCTAAAACCGAGGTGCCGGCCATCGCCTCCGCTCCCCGGGCCGTTAAAAATATCTGCCGCTTTCTTTTGTCCTCATCCACTGTAACGCTTGAAATGTAGCCGAGCCGCTCGAGCCGTCCGAGCGTCGCCGAAAGCGTCGACGGTACAACCCCAAGATGGGCCGCGAGCGAACGCGGGCCGCTCCCCCGATCGACATCCAGATGTGCCAGGATCGCCGCATCTCGTGACGAAACATTCCACCTCGTCGACCGGCTGCGCACATGATCGAGATGACACGCCAGATAGATCTGCGGATAAAGCCGCTGCACCTCAAAAACCACTCCATCGTCCATACCAGCCATCTTACGGACAGAAATTAGTTCGTCAAATCGAACTAATTGCTCCGGTGCGTTCGAGAGCGTCAGGACCGTCGATCCTGCTTATGACAAAACGAGTACACGGAAAAAAAGCGGCGCGAGCCGTCTTTTTCAGGTGATTACCTGCGTGAGGTTATGCAAGGCCTGGAATATCGGCCACAGAGGGTTCGGTCATCCCGGGTGTTTAAAACCCGTCATAATCATATCCGCAACGGCATGACGATGTATTTGTAGTCGTAGGTGGTTTCGCCGGCGATGATCATTTGGGTTTGGGCGTTCGCGTCTTTGAATTCGAAGGTGATGCGCAAGGGTGGGCGGCCTTCGCGGACACGGACCTTGTCGCCGTCGGTCTCGTTGACTGTAGCGTCGGAGGGCCCAGTCGCTATCGCTCCCGGTTCTGACCCGGAGGCGACGGCTTCTAAGTCACCGCTCGCGACGGTGGTGAGGTATTCGAGCAGGTATTGCCAGTTAAAGCCGAGTTGGATCTCTTCGCCTTTGTAGTCCGCGGGGACGACCTCGGTGCCTTCGCCTTCTTCGGAGGATTGGGCGGTGACCTCTATTTCGCCTTCGCGCACATTCAGGCGGATCGAGCGGTTGCGTTCGTCAGCGATGAGCGACATGCGGCGGACCGCGGAGCGCATCTCTTCGAGGTCGAAGGTGGCCGAATGGTCGTTGTCTTTGGGCATGACCATCTCGTAATTTGGGAACTGGCCGCTGAGCTTGCGACTGATCAGTAGGCGACCGGCGGTCTCGAAATAGATGTGGTTCTGATCCTCGCCGAACGAGATCTCGCCCTCGCCGCGGGAGAGCTTTACGAGCTCAAGCAAGGCCTTTTTCGGAATGAGGGTGTCCATCACCGCTTCCTTGTCGGCGATCTCGCGTTCGACATAAGCGAGCCGGTGGCCGTCGGTCGTCACCATTTTGGCCAGGCCGTCGCCGATGATGAACTTGGCACCCGAGAGGGTAAATCGAGACTGCTCGTTCGTGATGGCGAATGCCGTGTTGCGGATAAAATAGCTGAACGTATCGGCCGCGAGGCGCATCGGCGTGCTCTTGAACTGCGGTATCTCGGGAAACTGGTCACGACTCACGCCAGCTAGCCGAAATTTCGCATGGCCGGCCTTCATGGTCACCCATTCGTTCTCGTCTTTTTTGAAATGGACGTCGCCGTGTGCCAACGCACGGACGATATCAAACAGCTTGCGAGCCTGAACGCATATCGCACCCGGCTTGATGATCTCTGCCTCGGCGTCGCAGCGGATCGTGCAGTCGAGGTCAGTACCGACGATGCGAATCTCGTTCTCGCCGAGCGATTCGATCAGGATGTTCGACAAAACGGGGATCGTGGTCTTGCGCTCGACCACGCCTTGGATAAATCCTAACTCTTCTTTCAGCGTGCTCTGTTTGATCTTGAATTCCATTTTTTACTGCTCCTTTGCTGGTGTTTCGCTAATGAGATCGTATTGCGAATACTATACAATACTGAAACTGCTCTTGCTCTGGATCCGTCTGATGCCTGCGGCCCCCTTCTCTAGAACTAAATTAAGATCAAGATATCCTTTAAGATATAGTCGTAGGAATAGTGCCATGTGAAAATGTGCAAAAGCCGCTTAACTTATTATTAAATAACCATCTTTCCTTCCACAACAGGCTGTGGGAAACCTGTGGAAAACCGCCGTCCCCTGTGGACGCCTTTTTGGGCTGCGGCTTTTCCACGGCTTTCCACATGACGTGTTTTACGACCGGTGCGGATAAGTGGAAAAATGTTGTTCAAATATCCAGAAGTAAAGAACTTACCGCAGCGTTGCCGAGACCGCGAGTGTGGAAAACATTTCCGTCGATTTCGCGTGAAATACGTGTTAACTAGCTGCAAAGATTATCAATTAGGCCGTCAATTTCGCTGTGGAAATTTCTATCGTCTTTATACAGCCCCGCGATCTTGTCGACCGAGTGCATAACGGTCGTATGATGCTTGCCGCCGAACGCCCGGCCGATCTCCGGAAAGCTGTGGCGCGTCAATCTTTTGCACAAGTACATGGCAACCTGACGCGGCATGGCGACACCTCTGGCGTTGTTTTTCGACTTGATCTCTTCGACCGTCATCTTGTAATGGCCGGCGACGGTTCGGGTAATATGATCGATGGTCAGTCCCGCGGGCCGCTCCGCGTCCAGGATGTTCTTCATTGCTTCCTGGGCGAGCAGTTTTGAGATCGGCACGCCCTTCATTGATGCTATCGCTACAAGGCGAACAAGCGACCCCTCGAGCTCGCGGACATTGCTGTTGACCTTGCCGGCAATGTAGAGGGCGATGTCGTGCGGCAATTCGATGCCGTCCATATCCGCCTTCCGTTTAAGGATGGCGACCTTGGTTTCGAGGTCGGGCGGTTCGAGGTCGGCTATCAAGCCCCACTCAAATCGCGAGTGCAGCCTCTCGCTCAGGGTCGGTATTTCTCGCGGCGGACAGTCGCTCGATATAACGATCTGTTTCTGGCCGTTATGCAGCGTGTTAAAGGTGTGAAAAAACTCCTCCTGGGTTCGGTCCTTGCCGGCCATGAACTGGATGTCGTCCATCAGCAGCACGTCGATCGAACGATACCGATCCCGAAAAGCCGGCGTCTTATTGAAGCGGATGGCATTGATCAGCTCATTCATAAAACGCTCGGACGTAATGTACGAAACGCGTAGATGCGGAGCCCGTGCCTTGATCGAATGACCTATAGCATGCATCAGATGGGTTTTGCCGAGTCCGACGCCGCCGTATATGAACAACGGATTGTACGTTGCCCCGGGCGCCTCGGCGGCCGCCTTCGCAGCGGCGTGACCAAACTGATTGCACGACCCTACGACGAATTTTTCGAAAGTATACTTCGGGTTCAGATAGTCTTCGACTGGCTCGATGTCGATAAAATGGGCGTGGCCGCCGTCGTCCCCCGGTTTGACCGGCACAGGTTTGCTCTTGGTCGCGAAGACAAGGTCGGCGCCGTCATCGGCATCGAATTGAGTATCGAGGGGAGCATCCGCGTCGATCTGCCAGTCGATCGAGTACTCGCGAAGATCGAGTTCCTCAAGGGTTTCAGTCAGCAGACCGGCATAATAGAGGCACACCCAGTCCTTTGTCACCTGTCCGGCTCTCAGTGTCAGGGTGCGGCCGTGCTCATTAAATGCCTCGAACCGTATAGGCCGAAACCATGTGTTATAGACATCCTCATTCAGACGATCTTTGACAACCCGGAGGGCGTCATCCCAAACGGTTGATTTTGCGACAGTCTCGTTCAATATTTTAGTTGAAAACGCGCCCCGTAGGCACCTTTCTCCAATAGGGAATTTATTTGTTCGAACCGGTCATGACGGCCCGCGGTCTCGAAGTCAGCACCAACCGGAGGCTCTCAATTATCAGAGTCTCGTACTAACCCCACCCAGCCTTGTCTTGACATCTTGCTCGGGGAACTCCCAAAACTACCAGGGGCGCGGACCTCGCATCTCAAAGTAACGCATTAAGCCATTTACTTTCAATAGTTTACGACAGTCCAGTATTCTGGAAACGGGTAACAGACTAACACGAAAAAGTGGCGAGAGCAAACAGAAATCGTAGCCTTTTGAAAGGCCTCGTAACGGAAATTTAACTTCCTTTTCTGACAACAATTCGAGCGCGTTTGCGCATGTGTTAGGCTAAGGAATTGGTCGGTTTTGGACCAAAAAAAGGGCAAAAAAAATGAGAAAATCAAAAAAAAATTTGCCCGGTCCTCCGCTCGTGGGAAACGAGCTTTTCAAGTCGATCGGGGAGGCTTGCGAAGGACTGATCTACATCAGCGAAACGGACGCCCCGGTGCTGCCCTTCGTCCTTGGGGATGATACGACTAAAGACGATATTGTCCTGGAAAAGCTCGGTTCGAAAGCCGCGCACTCGGTCGAGACGTATTCGCTTGAGGAGTTCTTTAACAGGCTTACGAAAAAGCGCGAGTGGTTCGGGCCCGCTGAGATAGCGATGGCGGATAAATTCGCTCG
>DATLNN010000352.1:0-8204 GCA_035536695.1 Pyrinomonadaceae bacterium
GGCTGCTTTTAAGTTCGGACCAGGCAGCCGGTGCGAATTTTCCGATATCCGGATCGGGCGATCCGACGCCGACACCAACGCCGACCCCGGATGCCACTCCGACGCCGACGCCGGACTCGACGCCTACTCCGACACCGACACCAGATGTGACTCCGACACCTACGCCAAACGCGACGCCTACACCGACGCCGACGCCTGAACCGACGCCGACCCCGAATCCGACCGGCCCACGATTTGACGAACGATATTCCGGGACACTAAATATCGGGCAGCCACACGTCGATATCAGGTTCGAGCTCCGCCGTTCTTTTCTTGATGCACAGATCAACCGCAACCCGGGCAACCAGACTGTATATTTTGAGCTGCTTGATGCGAACGGCAATCTGATCGCTATAGCGGATCGACAAAAGATCATCCTTGATGGACTGCCGCTCGGAACCTATATCTACCGCGTCCGCGGCAATGTAAGCAAAGCCGTCGATTTTACGATCAAGAGCACCCAGGGCAGATAGATTCGCATCGACCGGGTAACTATGGCATTGCGGCAGGTCTGGTCCGAAGAGTGAAGTCAGAAATGGCTTCACTTTTTTTCGCCTCAGTTTCCATCAACCCTCGTTGTAATTTATAGATTGAATTTATTTTCGAAGGCGATGCCACCGACCCCGGGATGCCGGGTTGATCGGGGCAAAAAATCGTAAACGACAGCACCAACGGACTTGCCGGATTTCCCACATTTTCCTCCACAACTTTCCCACAGCCTTTTCCACAGTTTCTTCACAGAACGCCCGTAAAATAAGGCTAAAGTTAAAGTATTTTCTACTTGACATTGGTTTTTACGGGTGTAAGATAGCTTCACAGTCGAGATTGCTTACGGGCATTTTGACCGGCACCGAGAGGTGGGACGGAGGCGGTGACGCACCGTCCGAGGGCAGAAGGAGCGGAAAGCCGCTGCCTATGACGCTCGGAGCCGAAGCCGAAAGGCTTGCTAGGGTCGAATCGAAAGATTCGGTCTGAGTTGCTCGGATCAAAACGAGCAACGCCCGCGAGACTTGATCAGCTCATCGGGTGCTACGCCGCTCATACTCTTCGGAGTTTGAGCCTCGTTGCCGGGAACGTAACCGGCGGTGGAGGAAAAGCCACCACAACAAAAACCTAATGGCACCATGCCCTCGGGCATTAAAACAAGTTGAATTTATTCGATTTGGGTGTTGACCGGGAATTGCTCTCCGCAGAGATTTTTCGGGATACAAAATCCGCGGCACGCCCGTGTACATGGAACTGCCGCAACCCCTTTGATCCCGAGCACTTCGGTGCTCGCGGGTCTTAGGAAAAAAATAAGGGCGTCGATCGCGAGCAATCGCTTTCGACGCTTTTGTTTTGGAAAGTGACCGTCCCGCTCGAATTCTTCGCTTAGAGCCAAACTCAGGGGCTGAATGGTTCAGGCGAGCGAGACGCTCACCCTCTAGTCATTGATGCAGATACCCGGCGAAGAAATCATCCACGAGGGGATAAACGATGTGATCGAAGGCCGCGAATCTATCAACGCGCTGCTGGTCTCCATCGGAGCGCCACGTCTGCGCCGCGTGGGCGTCGAGGTTCCTGACGCAACTATAGAAGAGCCTGAGCACCGGCTTTACTTTAAACTGCAGGAGACTCACGGCGACGCAGCGCATTCAAAATACAACGCTCTGATCCGGCGCCTTGTCAGATTGGAACGTTCAATAAAACTCGGCGCGTGGCGTACAGCGGGCCAGGATAATTCATCCAAACAGTACTAAGATTGTCTGCACCCGCTCACCGTCTGATTGCTAATCCGAAATCCAAAACCTAAACTCTAAAACCAACAGATGTTTCTCGACCGCGTAAAAATAAAGGTCAAGGCGGGTAATGGCGGCGACGGCGTGACGGCGTTTCGGCGGGAAAAGTTTGTCCCCCGAGGCGGCCCGTCGGGCGGCGATGGCGGTGTCGGAGGGAGCGTTTGGATCGAATCTACCGAGGGACTAAACACGTTACTTCATCTTCGCTATAACCCTGAACACAAAGCCGAACGGGGGCGTCATGGCGAGGGATCTAACCGGCACGGCAAAGACGGCGAGGACGCTCTCATTAAGGTGCCGGTAGGGACGCAGGTATTTGATGCTGAAACAAACGAGCTGCTATTCGATTTCACGGAGCCGGACCAGCGCTATCTCGCGGCGAAGGGTGGAAAGGGCGGCTGGGGTAACTCGCACTTCGCGACGCCCACCCGGAGGGCGCCTAAATACCACTATATGGGCCGGGCGGGCGTCGAAAAGGAATTGCAGCTTGAGCTAAAACTTATCGCGGACGTTGGCCTCGTTGGTTTTCCCAATGCCGGCAAGTCCACGCTGATCTCGGTTATCTCGGCCGCCAAACCGAAGATCGCAGACTACCCGTTTACCACGCTCGAGCCCAACCTTGGCGTGGTAGACATGGGTGACTTCCGCACCTTCGTCGTCGCGGACATTCCCGGACTGATCGAAGGCGCGTCTGAGGGCGCCGGGCTTGGTGACCGCTTTCTTAGGCACGTGGAACGCACAAAGCTGATGCTCCATCTCGTCGATGTCTCGTCCATCTCCGGCCGGGATGCCATATCGGACTACGAGATCATCAACCGCGAGATCGCGAATTATGACCCTGAACTCGCGGAGCGGCCTCAGATCGTTGTCGCCACGAAAACGGACGCTCTCGATGAACCCGAACGGCTCGCGGCTCTAAAAAAGCGTGCACGAAAGGATGGAAAGCCATTCTTCGCGATCTCCGCGGTGACTAATGACGGCGTCAAGGATCTCGTCGATGCCGTCGCCCGGCGCCTAGACGACGAGAAAACACTCGATGCAGGTGCACAAGCCCGCGCGTAAGCAAGGGCGAAACACCCAACCTGGGTTTCCGGGCTCCTACGCGCTGGCTGGCCCGCAAGCGATTGTTTGATATGGACGAGACCACCGGGAAAAAACACCCTCACCGGACCGCCTTCTATGGCGGCAGCTTCGATCCGGTGCATCGTGCTCATCTCGAAATAGCGAGGACTCTTATTCCGCAATTCGAATTGGACGAGTTTACGTTTATTCCTGCCTTTCACGCCCCGCACAAGGTCAGGCTGACGCCGACCTCGGCCTATGATCGCTACGCCATGCTCTGTCTGGCGACGCAGCACGCATTGCAGATGTCGGTCTCGCGCATCGAGATCGAGGCGCCGGAACGCCCATACACGCTGCAAACGCTTGCTCGGCTAAATAGCGAACGGCCAGATGATGAGAAGTTTTTTGTGATGGGGGCCGACTCGTGGATGGAAATAACGACCTGGCGCGAATGGGAAACTGTGCTTAACATGTCGAACCACATTGTTATCACCCGTCCCGGCGTCGAAATCTCGTTCGATCACGTAACAGATCAAATCGCTGAACGCATAGTCGATCTGCGTAAAACGGCATCGGCGGGCAAAAACGAAACACAACCTACCGAAACCCGGATCTACATCACCGATTCCGTGGATCTCGACATCTCCGCAACCCAAATTCGACAAGTGGTCCGCGCCGGCGACCGCAGCTGGCATGCGCTGGTCGCCCCCGAGGTTGCAAATTACATCGAAAAATATCAGATTTATAACTAATGGAAGAAACACAGGAACGCGCCCTCCACCACGAAGCCGTTAAGATCGAGATCGCCCAAACCCCCACGCCTTTCTCAGAACTGGATCCGGAATTACAACTCGCCATGAGATGCGCCGCCGACAAGAAGGCGTACGATATGATCGCGCTCGATCTGCGCGCCATCGCCAGTTTTACCGAGTTTTTTGTCATTGCCACCGGAGCAAATCAGCGACAGGTGCAGGCAATCGCCGATGAGATAACCGAGCAATTGAAAAAGCAGTTGGCCACCCGGCCGGTCCGCATTGAGGGATACAATTCCGCTGAATGGCTTCTTCTCGACTATGGCGATTTTGTGGTCCACGTGTTCAACAGCGAAGCGCGCGACTTCTATGACCTCGCCCGCCTGTGGCGCGACGCCCGCAAGGTCGAAATACCTGCTAATCTTTGACGATATTCTCGTTCAAAATCTCCGTTAAAATGGAAGTATAAATATATTTGCACGTTGTTTAATATAGTTACCCGTTTACTTTCAGATAGGTAAACAGTAGGGGACCGAACCATTTTATTGAAGGAGTTCACCGTAGGGATTTGCCCTCTGTGCAAATCATCTGTTCATCTCCCCATTGAACCGGACGCATCGGTTAACTGATCCTGGCGGTAGAATCTATGACTCGATCGATCTTGGCTGCATTGGCATGCATCGCGTTTCTGGGCCACGCCGATACCGACGCCGACGCCGACGCAGATCCTGCAACGGGTTTGGAGGGTGATATCGCGCCCTAGGCCAAAGGGGGCTTGAGGATGACTGCAGCCGACTCCAGCCAATTCAAACGATTCATCGCCGGGCTCGACCAGTTTAGTGTTACGGTAAACGAATTCCAGCGAACTGATGTCGCGCCAAAAGAATCCTTAGGCAACGGCCCTCTGCACGCCGCTGACCAACAGCAGCTTAACAATTACATCGCCGCCATCGATGCCCCGACGACAGGTGACGCCCGGCCGGGCCCGCAACAGGGCCCATCCTTGAAATGGTCCCGTCAGAACTTCCCGACGAAGGCGCTGGGCGCCGCTAGCGGATCCTCTCCGCCGCCGCCCGCGGCTCTCAGGTCACTGCTCCTCGACCCCCTCACCTCATTTACCGCGGGCACTAGACGCCTTGTCGAATTCAGATTCGACATCGTTCCGGATGCGCACCTCGGCCCGACATCGCTATTCTTTACCGACGATGCGATCGCCAGATGCACTACCGATATCCTGGCTGGTGAGCTTCACGCGATCTTTGAGGACGGACAGATCGAGATAACACCGGCCCGGGCCGACGAGATCTCATGGATCTCAACTATCACTGCCGTCTGGCCGTCGGGTTAGGTTCGTCGGGAATAACGGGATAAAAAGTATTTACAGCCATAGGCCAATCGTTTACCATACGTGTTATCCAAAGAGGGACGTAATTTGGTGCCCGGGAGGCTTCCTATATGGAAACTGGTGAGTTTTCGGTTGATGGGCTGTCGCGAAAAGTGCGTGATATTGTCGGACGCGTGCAGAGCGTGATGAGACGCGAAAAGGGCGAGGACTATGATCCGCGGCTGATCGAAGACTCGCTAAGGGTTTGCGTCGCCAATGAGGTCGACCGGCTGGAGGAAAGCATGCTTGAGATGTTCACCACGCCGGGCCGTCGAGAGTTTCACGAGCTTGCCGGAATTTTGGAAAAGAACAGCGCGGCTTCCCGGGCGGCTGTTGAGGTCGAGGAGATGGTCTACCTGGCCGAAGAGTTTGGCGACACTAGCCTGTTCGATGGCTTCCGGCCGTTTTCCAAAACGAAGATGGCCGCGATGATCGAATACCTTACGGGCAAGGGCCATCATGTCTATAAGACCAGCCTCAACAAGCTGCTGTTCTACAGCGACCTTTCGTTCTTCTATCTCCGCAGCCACGGCATGTCCGGTGCCGTCTATCACAACCGCCCGTTCGGCCCGGTAGCCGATCCGGCTGGGCACATCCTAAATGAGCTGATAACGGACGAAAGAGTGAGGGTTGTGCCGCAAACTCAGACGCTCGAAGCCGCGACGCCGGCGGCGAATGCGACAGAGGCGCTGACCGAGGACGAAACGAAAGTACTCGACTGGGTCGCCGACACCTACGGACATATGGGTGCGTCGGAGATCAGCTCACTTTCGCACCGCGAGATGGCCTACAAATACACCGAACCAAACGAACCCATCGCCTACGCATACGGCAAGTTTTTCAAACACTTACCACCGAAAGATCTGCTTGATCAATAATTCTTCCAGGCGACGGCGGCTGCAACATCGGGCACGAACTCACTGGCACTGGAGCCGTGCTCTAATTCGCTCTGCTCATTAACCAGGCGAAGCGTTCGGAGTTCCAGCTTTAGCTGGCCTCTGCCGCGGTGTGAGGCCAGCTAAGGCTGGACCTCCAAACGCTTCGCCCCAAATCATTGAGGCCTTAATGTAGGCCCGACCCCATCCTACCACCATGCTCTGAAAATATCCGTTTGTATGATGCTGATTTGCATTTTCAAGAAAACCAAAATATGATTCGCTCAAACGCACTGTTTTCGGGCACTTCGCAACCGCTTAATTTTCGGTACGGCGTTTGCCACACCACGAATTTCCGCAACCGCGCGGAAATTCGAACACTATACGTCTTCCATGAAATTTCCAGGCCTGTCCAGGTATCGATCGGGCCCGGAAGCGAACCTTCGGAGGGAAAAAATGCGACGTTCGGTACTGCTTATTGTTGGATGCATTGGACTTTTCGTCCTTGGCATCATGTTTCTGGAACCCTCCAAGGCCCAGAACTCGGAAGATCCGCTCGTGTCCAATCGGCAGGATCGTGAAATGGCGGAGCTCATCAAGCGGGTCACGGACCGATCGACCGAGGGGCTAGTTGAAGAGTTCCTTGGCGAGGGTAATGGATTCGGGATGGATTTGCAGGGCCGGTTCCAATTTGTTGCGGTCGCAACGCCTGATGAGGATGGCGATATGGCCGTCCGATGTGTCACGAGTATCGAGGAGGCCAACCGTTTTTTTGGCAGGAACCTTGAGAGCGGCGACTCCCTTCCAACAGAGCAAACATTCCAACACGAAAAACCCGCACCGTTTGAAAGGCACGAGATGACAGCTGCTGAAGCGGAATTCTTTAAAGATCTGATCGAAGAGGCGGCGAGATCGCGGCGGGCAAACCCGGAGGCGGCGACAATTACTATTGTCAACAACGACGGAGCGGGCGAAGGATTTAACGACCCAACACCAGCCGTCCCCCTCGGAGGAAATAACGGTACGACGCTCGGACAGCAGCGGCTCAATCTGTTCAATTTTGCAGCCGGGATATTTGGCGCGTTTTTGGACAGCAATGTCCCTATCCAGGTCCGATCGGCATTCGATCCCCTTACGTGCTCCACCAATTCCGCCGTCCTCGGCTCCGCCGGAGCCACTAATATTTTCAGAGATTATCCAAACGCCGGTTTTCCGGGCACATGGCATCACGTGGCGTTGGCTAACAAGCAGCGAGGGCTGGATCTTGCGGCGGCCGCTCCCGACATTAACGCCACGTTCAACAGCAATATAAGCGGTAATCCCGGGTGTTTAAATAGCCGAGTATTCTATCTGGGGTTTGATAATGCAAGCCCACCCAACACAACCAATCTGCTGGTGGTTCTGCTCCATGAGATGGCGCACGGGCTCGGCTTTTCAAGTTTTGCAAATAGCTCAACCGGGGTGTTAAACAATGGTCTTCCTGACGTTTACACGACCTTTATTTTCGACCGCACGGCCGGCTTGTTTTGGAACAATATGACAAACGCCCAGCGCCAGGCGTCGGCCATAAACACGAACAGCGTCCTGTGGGACGGTCCGAATGTAAAGATCGCTTCCGGCTTTTTGAACACCGCCAGGGATGCGACGAACGGGCGGGTTGAATTGTTTACGCCAAATCCGGTTCAGGGCGGATCGTCGGTATCTCACTTTAATAATGCAGCATTGCCCAACCTGCTAATGGAACCTTCTATCAATCTGGGCCTGCCGGTCGAAGGGGATCTGACGCGCCAGCAATTTCGCGACATCGGCTGGTTTCGAGACACTAACGCCGACCTGACGCCGGACGCGATCACCAACGTTTTGCCAAGCGGGGGCTCCCTCACCATCGGTTCGAACGCAAATATTACCTGGACGAATGCAGGCGGTTTTACACGAAACGTCATTATCGAATTGTCCACTGACGGCGGGGCGACCTTCCCCACGGCTATAGCTACTGACATAGCTAACAACGGCACAAGGACCTTCACCGTTCCGAATATGCCGACCAACACTGCGCGCATTCGGGTCCGGGAGCATAATTTTGTGTCCCCTTCGGCCATGTCTGCGGCAAACATAACAATTGCGGGCGCTGGAGCAACCCCTACTCCGACACCAACGCCGACTCCAACTCCTACGCCAACGCCAACGCCGACTCCGACTCCAACTCCTACGCCGACGGCAACACCAACGCCGACTCCAACTCCTACGCCGACGGCAACACCGATGCCGACTCCAACCCCTACGCCGACGGCAACACCTACTCCGACTCCAGGGG